>VGWX01000046.1 GCA_016873615.1 Nitrospira sp.
AAGTTTCAATCCTTGTTTTAATGGAACTCTCTCTGAGACAGAATGGTAAAATAACATTTATTTTCTATCCCTTAAGTTTCAATCCTTGTTTTAATGGAACTCTCTCTGAGACCCCTTGGTTGATTGTCCAATATCTCTTTTTCTTTAGCTGTGTTTCAATCCTTGTTTTAATGGAACTCTCTCTGAGACAAATCCAGACGGCCTGAGATATGGACTCGACCGAGAGTTTCAATCCTTGTTTTAATGGAACTCTCTCTGAGACACATCGCCATGATTACCACTCCGATAAAAACACCGATGTTTCAATCCTTGTTTTAATGGAACTCTCTCTGAGACTCATAAGACATTTTCCCTGTTGGATGTCCTATTGAGTTTCAATCCTTGTTTTAATGGAACTCTCTCTGAGACCTAATGATTTTACTCTGTCATAATCTTCTTTTGAGTTTCAATCCTTGTTTTAATGGAACTCTCTCTGAGACCAATAAGTGTTATCACTCGGAGGTTGACAAGTATGCCTGGTTTCAATCCTTGTTTTAATGGAACTCTCTCTGAGACAGCAGTTTACCAAAATATTATTGAATATAGCCATATTAGATAGAATTTAGAAATGACTATTTTGGTATAAAACCATATCATTTTATTTGGAAAAATACCTATTTTTTAATCTTTTTACATAAAACATTGCGGTGAAACCCATTGACGGGCAATAATTTTTACCGCAATGGCTAAATATTTCTAATAAATTTGCACCATGCAAATTGTTTATCAGTGTCAGTGTCCGTAAAGACTTACACTGACACTGGTCACCGACACATTTTCTTCTGTTGTCAAAGAGCTATACGCAAATATTTCTATAACAACAATCTATGCATTGTGATTTAAACTTCGTGCCTTTAGGATAATAGCACTTTTGCGTTATATCAATAATCTCTGCAATCATCTCCTGTAATTCAATAAAATCCTTATCTGTTATTTCAATCTCTTTTAGCAGATTTTTACTTCTTGTAAAGCAGATAAACCCTTTATTAACTGTTCTATCGTAATTTTCTTTTATCAGGAGACCATAAAATACCGACTGATATCTTTGCGTTCTGAAAATCGTATCCCTGTATTCTGCGTATTTATAATCCAGAGGAGCCATAGTGCCATCAGTTAGCGTTAACACCTCGTCAACTTCTCCTTTTATATGATATTTTTTAGACGTCATGTAAACACCAATCTCTTTATCTGCACATCCAATCCTTTTTCTCAGGTAATCGATATTTACTCTTTCTTTCCCCTCATGAACCTCTCTGCCTTTTAAGACCTTAAACCTCTTATCTTCATTCTGGTCTATACACAGACAGTTCATGAAATAGATAAACCGTGGGCAAAAGAGATACTCCAGGAGAACCGACGCAGTGACATATAATTCAGAAGTAAGATCACAGATGTCAGAAGTCAGACTCTTCTCAGAAGACAAAGTACAGATGTCAGAAGTAAGACTTTTTTCATCGGTGATGACTTTTTGTATGTAGTCTGTGTTCTGTGTTCTGACTGTCTGTTTTCTGTCTTCAGTCATACAAACAATGCCTTTACTTCATCGGCAACAAGGTCTTTGTCAAACGGTATGCCTATCATTTTGACCTTTTTAAAATCATCTTCGCACATGGGAAAGATATAAACCGAATCTTTTTTCTCATCTGCTATTTCCTTGCATTGCAAAACAAGCTCATCTAATTGATTCTTGTTCAGGTCCCCAAGAAATGCGCTTTTTTGTACCCTGTAAAGGCCATAGTTTTTGCATATCTTTGCTACCCTGTTGCGAACCTTATCTTCTGATATATCATAGACAACCCAGGTCAGCATTTGATCAACTCATTTGCTATGCGATGACATTCAAATTGAATAATGTTTCTCTTTTGTATATTCCTGCCTTTGTATCGCATAGAATCATCAAGATTCCTGTTCAATGCCTCAATCAATACAGCTTTGCCGTCTTTGTTTAAAGTGAAGCCGCCCTTGACTTCATCAAAATATTCAACCTTTACCTTTCTTCCGCTGAAGAGGTAGACGACCGGCTCTTCGGCAAATACCCTGTACATTTCTATCAGGTCGAAAACGAGGGATTTTTTATTATAGTTGTCCGTATGAAGAAAGCCGATATAGGGATCAAGACCTGCAATAATGCAGGCTTTTTCCACAAGTGAATAGAGAACTCCATAACCATAATTCAGCAGGGCATTGAATTCATCTTTGGCAGGATTTCTGCTCCTGCCGTCAAACTGAAACCTGTCCGGCATTATATAGCTCAGCGCATCAAAGTAAATCTTCCCTGCAGCGCCTTCAAGCGCCATAATCGTTCCGCGTCTTTCCTCAATAGTTCCTGTCAAAGAAGCGATTCTCTGTTTTATTTCCATAAGCCCTTTTACAGATTCTTCAAGTTTTTCAGCCTTATCTTCTCTTGGTCTTCTGAGTCTTTCAAGAAAATCGATCTGATTTTCGGTCTTCCTGATAATCCATTCCTTTGCAAGTTCAAGCCCTTTATTTAAAGAGCTGATTTCAAGCTGTTTCCTTCTTATCAGAACAGTACTTCCAAGCTTTGAATGCCACACGCGGCCATAAGGATCACCAAACTCATCAAGAAATATGACATCTATATTATTTTCTATTGCCATTTTCAATGCATCTGTAGAAAGGTAGGCGCTGGTAGTGATCATAATAGTGTCAACTTTTCTGACAGAAATCTCAAATACTTTATCCTCATTCTTTACAAGAAAACAGTCCCCGTTTTTCCTGAGATACGAGCCGTATGTGTTTATGACAAGCTGCATCGGAGTGCCTTTAAGAGAGCAATCTAACTCTCTTTTTTTTGCTTAAAAAGTTCTGTTACAAGAGATTTTTTCTCTATGTTTAAATGTTGAGCAATGTCTTTTATAATCTGATTTAAAGTTCCTATCTTGAGAGAGTCATGGTCTGGAATTGTAATGTGGTGTGGTTGATCTTTGATAGTCTTTGTTAATCGCAGATGGCTTCCTGTTTGCCGCGTTATCTCATAACCGATTTCGCCAAGCAAATGTGCCAGGTCTCTACCGGACAGATCACGTGGTATCTTAGGCATAGCTGAAAACTTCTTCACGTACCATGTGGAGTCTTATTATTTTTGGGATATCATCTTCATTATCAAAGTGACATTTCAATGCATCCCTGATATTTTTTTTGACCTCCTCAAGAGACACTCCCTGAGTGAATATCGATTGCCCAAGTGCCTGTGCAATGTATCCACCCTCTATCTCCTCTTCTAAAATAAAAATTATTTCCTTCATTGAATTGCCTCCTGCATCTGTATTTTTAAAGTTTCATTTAATTCCAAATTCTTTCCCTTTCGCAACCATATCATTCTTCCTCTGTCATACAGAAACCCCTTCTTTTTCAACATATCTGTAAAAAGAAAAACCCTTATTAATGGCCCTATAAAATTGCGATTCTGCAAATACTTTAAGAGATATTATTGGTTTAAAGTCATGATCCCACATAACTTGATATGCAATATCTTCAAGACTTTTTTCCACTTCAGGAGATTTTTCATCCACCACTGCAATAATATCAAGGTCTGAGTCTTCCGTCGCTTCTCCCTTAACTCGTGAGCCAAAGACGATAAGCTTCCTTAAACGTTTTTCCAAATCTAACGGAAGTCTTCTTTTAAACTCTAATATTAATTCCTTATCTCTTTCTTCCATGACTTCATCTCCTTAAATTCTTTGTAAAAGCAGATTCCTCCTATTGTAACTTTTTACTGCTTATTTCTCACTTTTTATAATCCAAAATATTTATGCTTTTTCCGTAACTTGTTTCACCGTCCCAAACCCCCTCGATACTGATTTCCCGATTCCCCAGTAGTCGGGGATTTCAAAGTTGACGGAAAATGTGCCAAGAAAGCCTAACATGGGAGTGCCTTTGAGAGAGCACTCATTTTCTTCAAGCAGTAAAGTTGCTACTTTTATCTGTTCGTCTACAACATAGCCAAGGCTCTTAGATAAACTTAATAAATTTCCCTTTAATATATCTCTAAGTATAGAATATCTTTTTCTTTGGGAACCCATTTTCATATATTCATGATAGTTCTTTTCATTTAACGCAAGCCATGGATTGATAAAACAATAATTGATTAGCGATTCAGAGATACCAAACTGACTATCTTCAGACACAAGTTCCTTTTTTTTGATCGTATAATCATGATCTTTCAGGGTAATACTGTTGATTTTTTCCTCTATCAATCGAATCAACGGCACTCCTTCATCGATGCCTATCAAATAAGCAATGCCATCTATAATTCGGTATTGGATCCTCGGGTAAAGATATAAAAGGGTTTCATCTTTATTATGGTTGTGGAGCATATCGAACTGCGGAAATTGGTTGGCGATGTATCCTCTAAGGCTGTTGCCGTGTCCAGCCAACGGAGTATCAGTATGTAATTTTAGTATTGCTTGCTTAATTATCATCTGGTCACAGCTTCAAAAATGTCTTTTCCCTTTAAAACCGTTGCCTTTGATATATGGCTGATAAAATCAGGATGAGTTTTGAGCATCTGCAAAAAGCCGTTTTTTGAATATACACTGAGATCAATAATCTTATTCCCATACCTTGAAAGAATTTCTCCTCTGCTTATCCTGTCCCTTGTGACAACTAAAACGTCTATGTCACTGAATTTGTCTCCATGACCACGTGCTGACGAACCGTAATGAATAAGTATCAAAACGGAGTCATCTTTCCTAAGCTCTTTTATTATCTGACCTGGAGATATCATTTTTCTTGAATTTTTTGCAAAAAGACTGTCTATCTTAGTACAGGTTTCAAAAAAAAGATTTGATACAGGCATGTCAGAACAGTAATAGATATTGGGCTTGCCCGGTTTCTTTGTCACCAGATTATTTTCGTTCAAATTTCTAAGAGAAGTTTCCACCGTTATCTTCGACAACCCTGTTGAGCTGATAAGCGCCGCAACCGTTAACCCTTTATTATTCTTGCATAGTCTTGCGCCTATTTTAACAATTGATTTTTTCTCAAATAGCCTCATAATTTTCTTATCGTATTTTGATGCCAAAAGAAGCTTTTCCGCTATAATATTCATTTTTTTTGTTATATCCGACTGCCATGATCGGCTTCTATTAACAGGATGTTTCACCAATCCAAGTCCATGCAATATGCTCATAGCGCGAGAAGCATTATAAATCGTTCCTCCAGCCTCAATAGACAGCTCCTTGATATTCTTTTCTCCTTCAAAAATAAGCAAAAAAAGGTATTTCAGGATATACAAATTCATAGTATAATTATATGCAAAAATAAGCATTAATTTGCATAATTTTTTACTTTAGTCTTATAAATAACTTTTTGGTTGTGTAAGTCATCTTATAATCTTCACTATCTCTTTCTATTAGGCCGCTATTTTCCATATAAATCAAGTTGATAGCTATGCATTCTTCCGAATGTTGATCCAGATGTAACAGCAACTCCTCCTTACACATAGGGCCATTGTTGAGAGCAATTAGTATTTTAAAAAAAACCAGCGACTTATCAGGCGGTTCTTTGCCGGCAATCTTTCTCCCAATGCGCTTTTTATACTCTCTTACTACATCCTCATCTATATGAATGGATGTTTCGTTTATATCGGATCGTTCAATTATTTTCTTGAACCTGAGGCTGTAGACCTCATGTTCGTTCCAATCGGCGTCACAATATAATACTTGATGAACTTTTTCCTGTACTTTCTGTCTCTGGGCTTTTTGAGCCTCCTTTGATCTTTTTCTCGCAGTCATTAATTAGTCCCTCTATAATTTCCATAAAGCCGAGCAAATCACTTTGACTCAATTGTGTATCTGCACCTTTTGATACAAGACGAATATTTTCAACTCCTTCAATGTTCTTTAAAGCATCGTCAAGACGTTCTTCACCCAAGATGCCCATTAAGAATAGTTTCACAGAAAGGGCTGTCCTGAGCATATGGAGAATAATATAGGCACGGTCTCTTAAAGGCAATGATATATCTTTCGCCTTTACCAGACCGAGCTTTAATTCTTGAAATCTCGTAAGAAATTCATCTTTATTGAAACTGACTTTACGAGAAGGAATTGCAACGAACTCTCTTCTTCCTTTATTCCTTATCTCATAAGCATTTTCAACAAAGGCACTGTCCACGATTGGATAAGGAAACATCCCGATCATAATGCCGCGTGTGACTTTGGAAACTAAAGGGTCTATGGGATGGTTGACATACTGATCTGAAGTCGTGCCAAACACTTTTTCCACTTTTCCAATTTCAAGCTTTGCTTTTCCTCTAAAGCTGCCAAGCCGTATATAATCAGGAAGACGTCTAACCGTATCAGGCTCTACGTGGAGATAGCCTTTAAACTGCGTTTCGGGCGGAAATAAAAAGATTCGATAGGCTTTCAATACCTCGTTTCTTCCAATGTTTATGCCCAATATTTTTGCCTGTCCAAAGCCGGGCTGAATAAAATAATCCATATCTCCCTTAACCGTCTCAACTATGTAGTCCGCATTACCGTCAATTGCAGCAGGGGTAAAGTAGAAATCAGGTTCAATCCACGAATGTTCATATCTGGGAATATTTCTTCCGCCTCCGGCATCGCTAATGATGTAGCTTTGATCTTTCCTTATCCTTCCAATACCCCATGCAACTGCAAGATTAATGGCTGTGGCGTGCAGGTATGGTGGTGTAAAAGCGCCTGAGAGCGCTTCATGAGAATAAAAGAGGGGATCAATCAATTTTATGGTATATGGATATATCTCCATTACTCCTCTCCTGCTTCAGTCCCCTCTATCTTTGCTTCTTCTTTTGCCTTCCCTTTCTTCTCTTTTTTGGGTGCACGCCTCTCTATAAGGTCTTTCAACATTGTGGGAATCTGGTTGTTCAATGTGCTATATGCCTCTTCAACCGCCGGCAGATTTCCTATAACGCTAATATCATCGGCTTGAGCCTCAGCAGTTTGCAGTAAATTATAGACACTTATATTTTCCCTGTCTGACAATCGAGCGTCTATAATGGTCGTTTCAACCCGCCCCCACTCAACGCTTCTTGCGCCAATCCTCGTTAATCTTCTTAAGTTGTCAACGATAACTGATGCCATTTCTTTTGAGGGGTCTTTGATAGTGACAACGCCTCTAAATATCGTTTCTTTCGGAACTGTAAGAATAATCATGAGAGCCTGCCCAGTCATCAAATCTTTTTCACCGACGGCATTTTGGGTATAGTTTTGTATCCCTTCAACTTCACTGGTGGATATAAAGGTTTCCCCAAGAACGCGGGATAGAATATTGTAATTCTGCTTGCCATAGGGACCTTTCTCAGAAGTTTCCCCTGTTCCACCGAACAACAGACATGTGGGGCATCGCATACACAATTCATCTTTTAGGGCACAGTTCTCTTCTATATTTAGTCCTCTTTGTTTTTCCAATACCAATCTTCTTAGCTTTCCCTTCACCTTGCGCCATGGGATAATGAATCTGTTCCCTACGGCATTATAGTGATAAGTTAGAACCTCTTCCGGCTCGTTACTGCGGATAATGGCATCATCCAGCAACTTCATGTCAACAACGAGTTGGAGATAGACTCCTTTACTTAAAAGTGATGGTGTTTCAAGAAAATTAACCATTGACAACCTCCTTGATATTTGGATAGCGCTTTAGCAAATAAATGGAAGACAGGAGGGCATTTTTTGCCTGAATAAAGGCAGAGATGTCATTCTGTCTTAACTTGTAGTATCGTTTAAAGATTTCCATTGCTTTTTTTACAAAAACTTCGAGGTCTTCAATATCAACTGTAGCCTCTGTCCCTTCTCTTGTCTTATCCTTTGATATATTTTCTCTAATTAATAGAAATTTGGCTAAAGCTGTTTCAAAGTCATCACCTTGAAGAATGCAGTTCATTATCTTAGATATGGGTTTGGTAATAAGGTGTTTTGAAGGAGTTTGTTTATTTCTTAGAGCTTCATTCCAAATGTTATGTTCTTTGTCCCAGATAAAAGTAGGAATGCCTTCTGCAAAAAAAGCTGCATCCTGCAATAACTCTTTCATAGTATACTCACCTCCACTTTTTATTCGGATTTTGAAATCACCTTTAACAATCGTCTCGATAATTTGAGAGATTCTTTCCATGCTTAATTTTTTTTGTAATTTCTTGTCTGCGGTTGCTTCTCCAATTTTGGATATAGCGACCGAGGGGCTTTTCATTAAAAGCGACTCTGCAAGAACATGGGCATTCTGCTTCTCTTTTTTCTCACCACCTAAAATAGTCGCCAAATATTTAATGGCAAGACCTTTGTAATACATACCTTCATAACCTTCTCCATATTTCGACAGAGGATTATCGCCGAAAAGACCGCTTTGCTCTTCAAAACCGATATGAGTATAAAACCCCATCATTTTAAGGAGAGCATAGAGGCTTAAATATCCTGCTCTTAGGTCTTTCGGACTCGCAGAATTATCAACTCTTGCTATTGGTATAACATAGCCCCTTATGCTCACCAGTGGTTGTAAAATATACTTAGGCTCTTTGATTTTCGGCATTTTAAAGTCTTTGGGAAGGGGCAGAAAGCCATACCCAATATTTTTATCAAGGGTCTCCAGAGTATAAGGATTGTAAAAAGCTGCATCAAGCCGTTGTATTAGTCTTGATACTTCATCATATAATCGCCAGATATCGATAGTCTTTGATTCAATTCTTACATATACGGGATTTTTGCTTTCCGGGATATCTTTTCTGAAAGTCATGGTATCGTATGCACAAAGTGTACAGGTTGCCCGAGCACTGTCGGTGTGAGCGCTTATCTGAGAAAATCCCCAGCGTTTGCCGCTCGGGAAGTTAAGCGATTTCTGAGTAGGAAACGCTATGGTAAAGCCACAGCTCTCACATATGCCTTTTTCGGGATTTTGGGTTGTTTTATATTCTTTGTAGCTTTCAAATCGTCTGAGGGCAATCTGTCTAAAATCCGTCTCTTCTTCCATGGTTATGAGGGAATTAAGTTCATCTCGAAAAATAGTATCTATGCCTGAGTGAAATAGCTTTTCAGCCAAGCGGCACAAAATATTATAGAGTTCATCCGGAGGAACACTCTTTAAAATTTTCACCGATTCTTCTCTGCTACATATTTCAAAAGGCATTATCTCGGTTAAAGTTACTTTGCTGAATATCTCTTTCAACATCTCCTTCAACGGCTCGGTAACTTTCCCTCTCATCTTTATCCATTTATCCCTTGCGATAGGGATACCACTTCTTCCACAAAGGCCCTTAAGAATATCAAGAATAGGATGCTTTTCTTTTATATCTGCTGTAAGCTTTCCTGAAATATCAAACATCTCTATTAACATCTTAAAGAAGTAAGAAGGGGCACGGTCAAAATCTCCAAGTGCGTCTTTGAATATATCTTTGTGAACATCAAGATATAATCCTGGATTTTTAGCAGACTCACCTGATAGAAGTACTGCGGCAAAGTTAGTTACAACCGGCTTTTGCAGTGATAATGATCCCTTGATAAGCCTGTCCTGAAACTTCTGAATAACCTCAGCCTTTTCAGGATAAAGAGTCTGTTTAGGCGCTATCAGCACTAAGGCGTTTGAGAGGACGATAAGCACATCCCATCCCTTTTCTTTATAGATAGTGCTGGCTGTATCAAAAAGCAAATAATTGGAAGGGCCTTCAGGTCTTGATATAGCGGCAGCGGTAATCTGGCAGAAAGGTTCTAAAGAACTGGAAATACGCTGGAGCAATCTCCTGTCAAGGCTTTCCTGTGACGCCAGCCAATCAGCATATCTCACAATGTCTGCATAGACAGCAAGGCTCGGAGGAGCAGTTTTCAAGGCTTCTTCTGGCAGGCTATGGTGGAGGTGGGCATGATAGACAAAATAGATATCTTCTTCGGTAAGGGCAAGCGAATCAATAAGGCCATTGTCTGCAAAATAGGTTCTAATCTGCCCTTTTGTCTGTGTATGTTTGACCTTACCATCAGATGTGCCTGAAAGTATCGCTTGATTCTTTGGGGACATCTTGCCGATGTCATGGTTCAAAACCGTAATTTCGAGAAGCCGCCGCTCCCTGTCATCAAAACGGGGAATAAATTTCATAAGTTTAGCTGCAATGCTCCACAGCGTAAAAGAATGAACCCATAAAGGCTCACCGCTGCTTTTTGCCAAAGAGCCACCGAACTGAGGCTTAAGAATAGCTTTAACATCATTTATGTCAAGCATCTACGCCCCCTTTTCAAAGTCATATCTCATATTGGAATCCTCGCACAAAACGGTCAACTCGTCATCGTCACAGTTCACTGAAATCTTTTCATATTTATCACGCAACCGCCCTTCAATAATACCCCAGAAAGGAAATAATTTGTCCTTAAGCAGGATGTCAGTGATAGCTTCATCTGACTTGATATATTTCTCAAGTTGTTGCTTTTTCTGATGAAGATTGAAAGATTGCCAGTCATTTATCCATCTTTGAGGCTCGTACATGGAAAAAATTGATTCCGTATAGCTTGAGAGGATGCCCAAATCAAGGTCATAGACAAGGAACTGGTAACTGTCTCCCCTGAACATATCTCCTGAAACATGGGTCATCTTTATATCCTTCAGTGCGGCTTTTAATATATCGGTTTCCAATTCATCACGGCTTAAAAGGTCTCTGGAATTTATAAACGGCTCCATGTTGCGTGTTGTTAAGACCACCACCTTACCTTCACAAAATCTGCCCACCCTGCCGATCCTTTGTATAGCCGATGTCCAGTAAGACGCCTCGGTAATCAGGCTCCTAAAGACCATGTTAATCCCCACCTCAATAGATGATGTGCCGACCAAGACAGTCTTTTCATCAGGCAATGCTCTGTCTTTAGAAAAACCACTATATTCTATAATCTTCCATTTATCACCGAATTTTGCCCTGAGCAAAGGCATAAGGTGCCTTAGCCTAAAGACCGAATCAACAATAATAGCAAGCGGTTTAGGCAGTATCGGAATATACTTCTCCAATACCGGCAAAAGCTCATCACGCCTTGAATATCGGCAGTTGACGAACTCCAGATTGAGAGGATAGTTGAATATTCTATCGTTGTCATCTCCTATGGATTCTGAAAAATCAATCTTCAGCGTTTTATATTTTTCATATAGCAATATCAATTCTTCAGAGGGAACAGGTGTGGCTGAAAGTAATATCACCTTCTTAATTCCACTCTCAAACAGACTGGCAATCAGCTCTGGAAAGTGCTTGAGCCCAACATAAAGGTGAAACTCGTCAAATACTACAACTGCGCCGGTCAAAAAAGAGACTAGACGCTTAGAGCCTCTGTAAGCCTTTAAATTTGCCAGCAAATGAAGAACATCGGGGGAGGTCAATAAAATATTCCTCTTGCTCGACCAGAATTGCTGATGCAAAACAGCATCGATCAGTTCACTCCTATCAATACGATAATCAATTCTTTGCTGTTTCAGGAAAGTTATCAGAGAATCAGTAGAGTAATAAAATATAGTTGGGGCATGATTTTTGGGGATACCTGTTTCATCAGGCCATATGGTAGAATCTGGGAAATCATATTTTAATGCTTTTTTCTGTGCATCCATCAATATTTTTGTTGGATATGTCAGGACAACCGCTCCCGGATAGCAGTCAACAATTTGCCTGACGATATGGCTCTTGCCCGAACCTACAGGAGCCTCTACAGTGATTATCTGTACCTGAGTATTGAGCACGTCAAGCGTGGCTTGCTGAAAAGGTCTTATGCCGTTAATATCTCTGACATATCTCCCGGCAATAGATAAATTCATTTATTCCTCTTTGCCTATCGGTTCAATACAAACAATAGTGTCAGTGCCAGTGAAAAGTCTATCTAACGGTGTCAGTTGTCAGTGTCAGCGGCTTCTCGCAAGTTATCCATATCTATGTCTTTTCATTCTGCATCAGGTGATCGCTCCTTGAACAAAAGAGACCTTGAAATCAAAGACATCCTGTATTGACTGGAAGTCTTTTTTGTTTTGCGTATAGAGCACTCCTCCTATGCTTCTTACGGAAGCTGCAATCAGACAATCGCTGGTTATCGAAGCGGACTTTCTTATGTTATATCCTTTTATATTCTGAAGTCTGACAAGAATTTCCCCTGCCTGCTCATAATTAGCGCCTGTCGGTATAAGGAATCTTCCTAATTTCTTGAATAAACCGGCAAGGCTCTTGATTTTCTTTTTTTCATTCTTTGCATGAGCTCCAGCCAGGAGTTCCATGAATACTACAGAGGAAAGGTAGATGGGGCCTTCGGAAATAAAAATGTTCTCGTACAAATTAGGATTAGTAAAAAGGTCTATATAGATATTGGTATCTATTACCTTTTTAATCATAAATCTTTTTTAATTTTAATCCTTTGTTGTTTTCAAAAAACTTTTTAATTTCAAGATTGCCTGCTATAGAGTCTATGGCAATTCTAACAGCTTCTGTGCTGTCTTTAATATTAAAAGCCTTCTTGATCATGTCTATGCTTCTCTTTTTAACTTCAATATGTTCGATTCTTACTGTAGTTGATTTAGGCATTTCTTTCACCTTTCTTCTTAATTCTGTCTACACTATAGTTGTATATATTAAAATTGTCAATCTTTTCTGAGGTTCTTTTAATAAACGAAGCGAGTTTTTGTTATTCTACAGATCGAGGCTGACCCTTAGAGAATCTTCGTCAAACGAGGCTTTTTGAAACCCTAATTTTTCAGCCCTGTAAAGCATCCGTGTATTTGCCTTTAATATCTCCATCCACATCTTCTTAATCCCAATTTCTTTCGCAATCTTTAAACAGTGTAACAAGAGCGCTTTGCCTATTCCCTGACCCTGCCACTGGTCGCCGACCACAACAGCCATCTCTGCATTCTCCTGGTCGGGAAGTTTGCTGATCCTTGCTTCGCCGATTATCTGCTCGCGGTCTACGTTTAATATAACAGCTACAAATGCCATTTCCCTGTCATAATCAATATTGCAGTATCTGACGAGCTGTTCATGTGACATGTCGGATATCTTCCGGAAGAACCTCAACATAAGGGTCTGTTCAGACGAGCCTCTCAACAGTTCTTCCATCAGAGGTTCGTCTTCAGGCCGGATGGGCCTGATAATAACACCCGGACCGTCTTTCAGTTTAAAGATATCGATATACTGATCAGGATATGGACAGATGGAAAGGTGGGGGGGGCAGAAATCCCCTTTTATCGGCACAAAACCCTCAAGAACATCCGCCTCAAGCAGGACGCCGGCATCCAGGATAAACCCTTCGTCTTCTGTAATATAGAACGGATTTATATCAATCTCCTTGATATGAGGGAAATGGATGATAAGGTGAGAAAACCTCACGAGGACTTCTTCGAGATATTTGAGGATGTTTTCAAAAGCCTTGTATTGGATGAGATGCTTATAAATCTTTGTCTCACTCATCATGCGTCTTGCCAATGCCTGATTCAATGGCGGGAGTCCTATGGAATAATCATCGACTACTTCAAGGAGTTTTCCTCCGGTCCCAAAGACGATTACGGATCCGAATGTAGGATCTTTCCTTGCGCCAATTGCGAGTTCATATCCTTGTTTTATTACCATCGGCTGAATGATCACCTGAGCCGTTGGATCCTTAAGAAAGACAGCAAGTTCTTTGAGCTGTTTGAAGGCTTCCCTGACTGCATTCTGGTCTTTCAGGTTTAAGAAAACACCACCTGTTTCAGACTTGGACAATATCTTCTGTGAATCGATCTTTAAGACAACCGGATACCCAATAAAATCAGCAATCTCTACAGCTTCATCATCCGTCTGAACAACCTTTGTAGGGATGACCGGTATCCCGTAATGGAGAAGCAGGTCTTTGACCTCGTTGAAATTCAGGAAGAGCCTTTTATCTTCTGATACTTTTCTTATTATTTCCTCAGCCCTGTACTCATCGGGCTCAAAATCCTTGAGAATTGCCTCAGGAGTTTCTAGAAGGAGCCGCAGGTTGTAGTCATATCGATACATATACATAAAGCTTCTTATTGCCTGCTCAGTGGATATGAAAGTCGGTATGCCGTTATCATTGAGGTATTCCCTCGCAGCAGTTACCTGTTCTTCCCCCATCCATGCCGTAAAAACCGGCTTATAGGAATATGCTTTTGCTGCAGAGACAACTGTTTCAGCTATATCTCTCGGCCTTGATGCATAGGATGGGGTATGAATAACAAGCACCCCATCGACTGCCTTATCTTTTAAACAACTTTTAACCGCCACCTCATAGTCCTGCGGAGATGCTTCAATAAAGAGATCCACAGGGTTTTGAATGAGTTTCATTAAAGTGAAATGCGCCTGGAGAGTTTCAATTGTTTCTTTACTTAATGTTGCTAAATTTCCCTCTTGCTTAAGAAGTGTGTCAATCGCAATGATAGCGGCTCCGCCGGAGTTTGTGATAATGGCAAGCCTGTTGCCTTTGGGACGGCGCTGCTTTGAGAGTGACTCGGCCAGATAAAAAAGGTCAAGTGTTTCATCCACTCTGATGGCGCCTGCCCTTTCGATAGCAGCATCATAGACCTTATCCTCTCCTGTCATATAGCCTGAGTGTGAGAGCGCCACATGTGCCGAGACGTCATATTTCCCGGACTTAATGATCATGATGGGTTTGCTGGATGAGAAACTTCTGACGGAGGTCATAAATTTGCGGCCGTTCTTTATGGATTCTAAATACAATACAATAGCCCTTGTCTCAGGGTCCACCCCCAGAAAATCAATAAGATCAGCAAACTTAATATCTATTTTTGTGCCAAGAGATATAAAATAACTGAAACCGATATTCTTGCCGGCTGCCCAGTCAAGGAGGGCGATGGAAAGAGTAGTGCTCTGAACGATAAGAGCGATGTTGCCCTTCTGAGGTATTTGCGGGAAGAGACTTGCATTCAGGTTAATCCCAGGCTTTATGAAACCCAGTGAATCGGGCCCTAAAACTCTGAAACCATGCTTCTGAGAAATCTGCCCGATTTTTGTTTCTAATGCATGTGAATTTTCAACCCTCTTTTTAAAATCAAAACAGAGGATGATCACACCTTTTACTCCTTTCAGACCGCATTCCTCTAAACGTTCGGGTATCTCCTGAGGAGTCACGGCTACAATAGCCAAATCTATCTCGCGCTGAATATTTGTAATTTTTGGATATGCTTCTACCCCCTGTACTGCTTCCACACGGGGATTGACAGGATATACGGAGCCTTTAAAGCCCTGCCCTAAAAGGTTCTTAAAGATATGATAGCCTATTGAAGATTTGTCTTCACATGCGCCGATGACAGCGATTCTCCTGGGGTTGAAGATATACTCAAGGTTTTTTACCGACAAAACCTGCTCCTTTTATACATAGCGACATAAATAATGCCGAATTAAGTTCACGTAACTGTCATGCCGGCTTGTCTGGCATCCTTCTTCAAGAAAGATCCCCGACAAGCGGGAATGACAACTAACGGCAATTATTATGACGCTGTAGTTTGAATATTAAACTTATATATTGTAACTTGAATAAAACAAAAAGGGTAGGTGAAATCCTACCCTTTTTGTCGACATCAATAAGATGCTACGAAAAAATAGTTTACTGTTTTCCTTTCAGGATCTCATTAACCACCGAAGGATCTGCAAGTGTTGAGGTGTCTCCGAGATCATCGGTATCACCCCTCGCTATCTTTCTCAGTATCCTTCTCATGATCTTGCCGCTCCTGGTTTTGGGTAATCCAGGGGCAAACTGTATTTTATCAGGGCTCGCAATCGGACCGATTACATGTCTGACATGACCTACGAGTATTTTTTTCAGTTCAGGCGTCGGTTCATACCCCTCCTTGAGGGTTACATATACGTAAATGCCTTCACCTTTGATTTCGTGAGGATACCCCACGGTTGCAGCCTCTGCTACGGATTCATGGCTGACTAATGCCGACTCTATCTCTGCAGTGCCGATCCTGTGTCCTGAGACATTTATAACATCGTCTATCCTTCCCATGAGCCAGTAATCGCCGTCCGCATCCAGTCTTGCGCCGTCGCCGGTGAAGTATTTACCCGGGAACCTTGAGAAATAGACTTCTTTGATTCTCTTGTTTTCAGGATCTCCATACGTGCCCCGTAATATGCCAGGCCACGGCCTGTCAATGCAGAGGTATCCGCCTTCATTGATTCCTGCTTCTGATCCATCCTCTTTCAGGATTAACGGCACAAGTCCCGGAAATGGTTTGCTTGCAGAACCTGGTTTTGTTGTCATGGCGCCCGGTAAAGGTGTGATCAATATTCCACCTGTTTCGGTCTGCCACCAGGTGTCAACAATGGGAAGCTTTTCTTTCCCCACATTTTTGTGGTACCACATCCATGCTTCAGGATTTATCGGCTCTCCTACGGTGCCGAGTAATCTGAGTGAGGAGACGTCATGTTTCTGAACCCAGCTCTCACCCTCTCTCATGAGAGCCCTGATCGCAGTCGGAGCTGTATAGAATATGTTTACCTTATGCTTATCAACGATTTTCCAGAACCTGCCGGGATCAGGATAGGTTGGAATTCCTTCAAACATAAGGCTGGTAGCGCCATTGCTCAAAGGTCCGTAGACGATATAGCTGTGACCTGTTACCCACCCGATATCAGCAGTGCAGAAGTGGATATCTTCAGGACGATAATCAAAAATCCATTTGAAGGTGAGATTTGTATAGAGTAAATATCCCCCTACTGTATGGAGAACGCCTTTAGGTTTTCCCGTAGAACCTGATGTATACAATATAAACAGAGGGTCCTCAGCATCCATCTGTTCAGGTTCACAGTAATCTTTAACCTCCGGGTCATTCATCTCATCGTGCCACCAGAAATCCCTCTGAGGTTCCATATCAACACTGCCAACCCTCTTAACAACAATCATTTTTTCTACAGTAGGACATTCCTGGACTGCTTCGTCTGCATTTGCCTTCAGGGGAATAAATCTGCTGCCCCTGACGCTTTTATCTGCCGTGATCACGAGCTTTGACTTGCAGTCCTGAATTCTGTCCTTTAATGCCTGAGCGCTGAAACCACCGAAAACGATACTGTGAATTGCGCCTATGCGCGCGCAGGCAAGCATTGAGATAGCAAGTTCCGGTATCATGGGGAGATAGATTGTTACCCTGTCGCCTTTTTTGATACCGTGCTTTTTAAGGACATTTGCGAACCTGTTTACTTCATAGTAAAGCTGCTGGTAAGTGTACGTTTTATATGCGCCGTCGTCGGCTTCCCAAATAATAGCTGCCTTGTTCCTTGTGGGTGTATTTATGAATCTGTCAAGGCAGTTATAGGCGGCATTCAGTTTTCCGCCAATAAACCATTTGATATAAGGCTTATTAAAGTCCCAGTCGGACACCTTATCCCATTTCTTATACCAGGTCAGTTGCTTCTCAGCCATTTCTGCCCAGAAGCCATCAGGGTCTTCAATTGACTTTTTATAATGCTTTTCATACTCTTCTATGTTTTTGATATGAGCCTTATCACTGAAATCCTTAGAAGGTGGAAATGTTCTCTTTTCAGTCGACAATACATCAATGCTTTCTTTAGACATCCTTTATATGTCCTCCTTTCCTGTATGGTTCAATGTATGAACAGTATTAATCTTCGGCGCCTATTCCTATAGACGATCTGATCTTTTCATCATTGTATTTTGCCTCAGCCACTTTATCGCGGCCAAAGAGTGAGAAGAGAATCCCGACAAGAAACGCCGCTCCCATAGAAAATATGCCCGGATTCTTCAGAGGGAAGATAGGCTGCGGTTTCGGCGATACTGAGGTGATGGATTCGATCTTATCTTTGAATACCCTCGGCGATTCGGCTGCGAGGATATGGTCTATCTGATCATTGATCTGCTTGTTGCTGTCTGTGTCGGCAGAAGACAGGGCAGCGCCCGCGGGCGCAGTCTTGATGCCTTTATTAAGGTCGTCTATCTTGCCCTTTACTGCTGCGTCTGCTGCTATTATCTCCATTGCAGCTGCTTTCTCGATCTTTTTGTTTGCAGCTTCATCTTCAGGAGTCAGCGCCTGTCCCGGCGCTGCTATCTTGAGGTCTTTATTGATCTTGCCGACCTTGTCCTTTATATCCCAGGCTGCCTTTTCACTCTTATGAACGATATCAACCCAGACAGTAGGACTCAGTATGATAAGCACTGTAGCAATTGTAAGGCCGGTATATATGCTTGCCACCGCGCCCTTTGTCGTGAATCTCTTCCACATGATTGACATTGCCAGTGCAGGGAAATTGGCGCTTGCAGCAATGGCAAAGGTCAGTCCGACAAGAAAGGCGACGTTCTGTCCCTTGAATAATATTCCGAGGAGCATTGCTGTAACACCGAGGCCTACGGTCGCTATCTTTGCAACCTTCACCTCTTCCTTTTCCGCTGCCTGCCCTCTCCTTATAACGCCGACATAAAGGTCATGTGAGAAGGCGGATGCGCCTGCGAGGGTCAGTCCTGCAACAACAGCGAGTATTGTTGCAAATGCAACTGCTGCAAGGAACCCGAGGAAAAGGTTCCCTCCGAGAGCCTCTGCAAGCAGAGGACCTGCCATATTGCCGCCTTTGTCAATGCTCATGATGAGCTTCTGTCCCACGATTACTGCTGCGCCAAAACCTATGGTAACTGTAAGGATGTAGAAATAACCGATAAATCCTGTGGCAAAAAAGACTGATTTTCTTGCTGCTCTGGCATCAGGCACCGTAAAAAACCTCATCAATATGTGAGGCAGCCCGGCAGTTCCGAACATGAGGGCGAGTCCCAGGGAAAATGCATCGAGCGGACTCGTTATCAGACCTCCGGGTTCAAGAAATTTATTCGTGTAAAGCGCTTCAGCCTGACTGAAAAGCTCGCCGTAGCTGAAATTAAACCTGTACATGGTCATAATTACAAGGATTGTTGCGCCGCCGAGAAGCAGGCATGCCTTAATAATCTGGACCCATGTAGTTGCGATCATTCCGCCAAAGAGGACATATGAGATCATCAGGGTTCCGACTATTAAAACAGCAGCCTCAAATGGTATGCCGAACATCAGCCTGATGAGTGTCCCCGCTCCCACCATCTGTGCAATGAGGTAAGTAATTACTACAACCAGTGAACCGGCTGCGGCTGCAGCCCTTATCGGCCTTTGATTTAACCTGTATGCAACAACATCAGCAAAAGTATATTTGCCGAGGTTTCTTAACGGCTCAGAGATAAGGAACATAATAATCGGCCATCCAACAAGCCATCCTACCGAGTAAATAAGGCCGTCATATCCCCTTGTGGAGACCAATCCCGCTATCCCCAGAAATGATGCTGCGCTCATGTAATCGCCTGCAAGCGCAAGACCGTTCTGGAAGCCGGTGACACTCCGTCCGGCAGCATAGAAATCCTTTGTAGTCCTTGTCCTCTTTGCAGCCCAGTAAGTTATCCCGAGTGTGGAGATAACAAACAAAACAAAGAACATTACGGCGACAGGATTGAACTGTCCTATAATCGTCTGTGGCATTGTTATCCTCCTATCTTTTCTTTAACTTTTTTGACAAGAACATCGTATTTGTTGTTAGCCCAGAATATGTAAATCCCTGTAAGCACCCACGAGAAAAAGATGGTGCCGACTGCTATGGGTATCCCGATCGTTATTGCGCCGGAAAGCTTTTGGGAAAGATACGGTTTGTTAAAGGCGATCAGGGCGATAAACCCGAAATAGAGGACTAACTCCAGGATAGTGAGGATTACTGATATGGTATTTTTCTGACTGTACAGCGATTTAAAATCACTGTCTTCGAGGATTTCTTCTGTGGTTTTTTTGATACTCTTACTGCTCTTATTACTCATTACTTAACCCCCCTCCTCTTTTTTTTATTTGTGCATACTAAAAATTGCTGATTTCACTTGATATCCTGTGTTTATCACCTCCTTCTAAAGGATGGCCTATTTCCAGCAGGTCACCTATTTGGTTTACTCCAATATCAATAAGAACCGGCATAAAACGTTGCAAGAGTTGTGCTGCGATGAAGGCATCAACAAGCGCATTATGCGCTCCCCGGACAGCGATACTGAAACATTTTGCAATTTCGTACAGCGATGAATCCTGCGGGGATGATGAGAAACAGGCGCGGGTCGGAACCCTTTTCTTCAGCCATTCGTAAACTTTATAGGTATCTATTGCAGGATTTTGAATAATATCCCCGAAAATCCTTTTTGTCTCCCGGTTGATAAAACTCAGATCTATCGATACACAGTGTCCGACAATAATATCATTATCACAGAACTGGAGAAATTCCGATAGAATTGCATCTATATTCGGTTTTTCAATAACATCTGATGGTGTGATTTCATGCACTACAACACTTTTAGGTCTGAATTCAGTCTCGGGTTTTATCAACTGATGGAAGCAGTCGGCGAGCTCTATCCGTGTGCCGTTCATATGGACTGCTCCAATGGACAATATAGAATCCTTTTTCTCATTCAGCCCTGTAAGTTCAGTATCAATAACTGTATAGCGCATATCCGTAATCGGCTGGCTTTTATCGATGTTCAACAGCGCCTGTTTTTTTGATTTTAGAAATTCCAGCATATCTTTACCATATCATGGCCTTGTATCGCTCAATAATCAAATCCTGAATCTTTGATATGAGCTGAAATGTTTCTTTTGCGATCCTTTTTTCAAGATTGCTCAGATTATTCGGATTTATAAAGTTATTAATGTCTTTGCCCTCTTTCATTTGCTCAAACTGGTGCTGAATTCTCAGCAGCATGATGAATTCAAAGGAATGTATAAGCTCATCGGCGTATTCCTTTATAATCGTATGCTTATCCCTCAGGATATTTATCCTGTCTATTGTAGATGTTTCTCTGATGCCTTTTTCGAGCGCAAAAAGCCTGACTAAATCGACTAAGGGTCCGAGGCCTTTTACCTTTATATTCAGTTTATCTTTATGCTCGCCGCTTTTTTCGACAACAAAGGTCTTGAGAAAACCTATCGGCGGCCTGTTCTTGATTGCCAGATTGGCGATATAACCGAGAAAGACTTTATTATCTTTTACCATCGAGAGGGTAAAATCCCTCAGCCAGTCCAGAAGCCTTGTCTCTCCATAGACAGCCCTGACATCAAAAAATGTAACGGAATTCATAACTGCCTCTGATGTTGGTGTGGATATCCATTTTGTAAAATATCTTCTCCAGACATGTAAAGGCTGACGCCACTTAGGGTTGGCGGCCATGAAATCTGCGGGACATAATGGAAAGCCACACTTCAGTAAGCCATCCCGTACAAATAAGGTAAAATCCTTGAAATACTCCTCTGCTGCTTTTTCCATTTCAGCATCAGCAGGATCATGATAGATGAGCGCATTATCCTGGTCTGTCTTAAAGGTCTGTTCCTTGCGGCCTTCACTGCCGAATGCGATCCAGCAGTAGGGTAACGGCGGTTCACCAAAGCGATTTTCTGCAATCTCGATGATTTTTCTCACAAGCCTGTCATTTATCTCAGTGATAATTCTCGTGATACTGCTTGCCTTTACCCCTTCGCTGAGCAATAATCCCACTATATTATTAATTCTTGTCGACACAGGGATTAAGGTGTCAACAGTGCTCTGGCTTTCGATATCCTTTACAATCGACAAAGGAGACGTCCCCTGGATGAGCATGAGATCATGGTTGGTTAAAATACCTTTGAGTTTGTCGTCCTTCATTACAAGCAGGTGATGCACATTATGCTTGACCATCTTTAAGATGGCTTCAAAACAGTATTCCTTGACGTCTGACCTCACATAAGGAATGCTCATAATATCCCTGACCGGAGCTTTAGAGTCCTTTCCCTTTGAAACTACCTTGTCTCTGAGATCTCTGTCTGTAATTATCCCGGATGGAAGGCCTTTCGCATCAACCAGGATCAGGGAACTTATGCTGTAATTGGCCATTATCTCGGCAGCCTCCTGAATGGATATATTCTCTGAAGCCTGTATGACACCTTTGGAACAAAGTTCTCCAACAGGCATAGTGAAAAGGATTTTATCACCGCCGCTGTAAACCAGATTTTTGTCCTGTATCTCTTTGAAGGTTTTATCCAAATATTTACTGAGGAATGATTTATTGAAGAATTCCCTGACAGCAGGATTTGAGTATAAAAGATTCTGTATCGTTTCCCGTTTCAGAAGATAACAGATTGTATCATCTATTGTTACAACATTAGCCCTTGCCTTTTTACCGCCGAATATCAGCAGATAACCTATTAAATCTCCCTCACCCCTGTAATCAATAAACACATCTTCATTTTCGTTTTTGATAAAGACTTTTACTTCCCCTTTTTTGATGATATAGAGATACTCCGGCGCAGGTCCTCCCTGCTTTTGAATAAATGTCCCTTTTGGATAAAATTCCATGGAGATACCGCTGGTTATATCTTTTAACGTGCTGTCGTCAAGAAACTGAAAAGGAGGCACCTTTCTCATGAAATCTATGACATCTTCAATAATCATATTATTCGCGCATTGCTCTTGGGAAATTTTGTGGTGAGAGGTTACTGACTATGTCCTGTAAGCTCGCTCGTTGCATATAATAATTTGTAATACAGTATAAAAGAGCCTCTGTATTGGAATAAGTGTTCTTTCAACACCCCTATGACCCAATACACGAGGCCTTGGTATGGAGTAATATAACAAATAATAATTTGAAAATGCAATTATTTATAAGTGTCTGCTTCAGGCAA
>VGWX01000047.1 GCA_016873615.1 Nitrospira sp.
GGGCCCATTACAGCATGGCTGACAAGCCTGCAGAAGCATGTTGTCATAGCCGGGTTTGACAAAGACGCCGGCAATACCCGCTGGTTGGTCAAAAACAGCGTTGGAACTTCATGGGGAACAGGAGGGTTTGATTATATTCAGGAGCCTTTTGCTGTTCTGTATGACTTGTATGCAATGCAGACGCCTATCGTTAGTGTTAAAGTCCCCTACGTTGTAGCCTGCAATGACTGGGATGGTGACGGGTATTATAACTGGGGCGTAGGTCCAATGCCGGTTACGTGCCCTCTATTTATCCCGGCTCAGGAAGACTGCGACGATACCAATGCCAATCTGGGCCCCATGGATGTAGACGGCAACTGTACCTGGAACAATCCATTGTTTACACTTGATGTAAGCATAGACATCGGTGGCGGTGGGATGGTGAGAAGCGCATCATTGGGAATATACTGCGGGCTTGATTGCACAGAAGTGTATAAAAACAATAGTCCTACGCCTCCACCTTATGTTACTGTTACCCTTACCGCCATACCGGACCCTGGTGCAAGCTTTGTCACCTGGGGTGAAGCTTGCGCTGCAAGCGGGTCAAATCCTGTATGCGTTGTTACAATGGACGGCAATAAGAATGTAACGGCAGAATTTCTGCAGCAACTCTTTACTCTTACTGTAACCATAGAGGGGAATGGAAAAGTCACAAGCAATCCGGCAGGCATTGACTGCTTGAGTGACTGCACAGAAGATTTTGCGAATGGGACACCTGTAACCCTGAGCGCTCTGCCAGACCCGGGATGGAGTTTTGCTGGCTGGGAGTGGGCGTGCACCGGTACCGGAGACTGTAACGTTACCATGGATGCTGCAAAATCTGCAAAAGCAGTGTTTCAAAAGCTTTATACCTTAACAGCCGGCAGGAGCGGCAGCGGTACGATCACGAGCACCCCGCTCGGCATTAATTGCGGGTTTGACTGCACTGAAGATTATTTCCTGAATATGCCGGTAAATCTGATAGCCACTCCTGACCCTGGGTGGGGGTTCAGCGGCTGGAGCGGGGCATGCAGCGGGACCGGGGCATGCAATCTGATAATGAATGAGTCAAAAAGTGCAAATGCAACATTCTTACCGCTTTACAGACTGACTGCTCACAGGGTTGGTGTTGGCACAATCATGAGTACAACAGATGATGGAATCGCTTGCGGGGCTGACTGCTCGCAGGATTATATGAGCGGCACGCCTGTTAGCCTTACAGTTATAACAATCAGTGGATGGAATTTCGCTGGCTGGAGCGGGGCATGCACCGGGACCGGAACATGCAATCTGACAATGAATGGTCCAAAGGATGTAACCGGCACTTTTCTGCCGGTCTTTGCCTTAACAGTCGAAAAAAATGGGAATGGAACTGTTACAAGCGCCCCATCAGGCATCAACTGCGGGAGTGACTGCACAGAGGCATATAACAGTGATACCCCGGTAACGCTGACAGCGACCGCTGCGATCGGATGGTTTTTTGACAGCTGGAGCGGATGCGAGAGTCCCTCAGGGAACACCTGCTCCATGACCATGAACCTGGCAAAGACAGTAACGGCGAATTTTATTCCGCTTTCTCCTGTATATCTTTTCTGGAGAGCAGATATTTCAGCTCACTACTATACGATCAATGAAAGCGAAAAGAATTATATACTGGCACACTGGCCTGAATGGCAATATGTGGGCATTGTGTGGTACGCCAATATGACTCAGGCGCCCGATACATTTCCTGTCTACCTTTTCTGGAGGGCAGATATTTCGAGGCATTACTATACGATCAATGAAAGCGAAAAGAATTATATACTGGCACACTGGACTGAATGGCAATATGTGGGCATTTCTTATTATGCGTATCCTTCGTGGTAATATGTTTTAATAATTTAATGCAAAATATGGTCATATGAGTTGGAATTACTCTACACTCATATGACCATATACTGTGTGGTTCGATTAATTTTTTTATAGAATGCTTAAAATTTTATTTCTTCGACAATTGCACGAGTATTGTTATCAGTTATAACTGTTTTCCCTGCTGATTTGATTTTGAGCCTTGCATTTTCGGGTTTGAGATCCGGAGAAAAAATACCTACACTAATATTGACCTTCTTGCCTATTGCAATTTGGGGGATATCAATTGTATATATCTCTTTAATGTATTTCCCTTTAAGCTCTCCAAATGGCTTTTTGTTGCAGAGGGCATGATTATTTCCAGAGAGCTGTTTGTCATTCTCGTCAGCGAAGATTACGAATGCCTCTGTATAGGGGCCGAGTTGATCTAAGACTTGCCAGTAATAGTATATTGCAAGTTTATTTTGTGCCGACTTCTGAGTAGTTATACCAAGGAATTTTGCTTTATCTCCAAAATTTACTTCAACAGGCTTTGCAATATCGTCAGGTAGGGTATCAAGAACTTCGCATTGGCCAATATTCTTAGGAGGAGCAAGTGAGGGTGCAGGTGCGGATGCTTTTTCCTTGCAACCGGACAGAATGCCTGAAGTTGAAGCTAATAAAACGAAAATTACAAAAAACCAAAGGTTCTTCTTCAGTAAGGCCATGATATTCTTGTAAATCATCAATCTACCTCCAAAGAATTTATTTAAAATATAAAAGGTGCGATGAAAGATTGTCAACGATAATCGCAAAATGCAGGCAACCCTTCAGTGAAGCGGGTAAAAATTAATTCCCCTCTTTGGTAAAGAGGGGATAGGGGAGATTTTATTAAATGATTTCAAGGTAATATGAAAATCCCCCCTTAGCCCCCCTTTTCCAAAGTGGGGATATATTTACCCTTCACTGAATAGTTACAAATGCAGGCAACTATTGAGTTTCAGGACTCATGAAGGAATACAGAAAAACCTTTGACCCGTCACTCATTGCAAATGTTTCCAGAGGTGTTTTATCTTTCAATGCGCTTTTTACTATTTCATTATTCCCATTCGAGAAGACCGGACCCTGGAAACCGTCCTTTGTGATGACGAACTGGTTTCTGTCAATGATTTTTCTGATCTCATCTTCAGGGACTGTATTGACGGGTAATTTTTCGAATATTAAATCAATATTTGACAACCCTTTTATCTTATCTATTTTCTGATACAGCATGAGAGTATTGAAATTCAAAAAATGGTGGTCGGATGCAATAAGTATGTGAAGAGTTTTATGGCGGGCTTGATTCAGCTTATCAATAGCACGTAGAATCTGTTCAACATCCCAGACCTTATCATACGGCATTTGAAGCTCGTTTTTTATGGTACAGGTGGTATGTATGCGAACAAAGACTGGGGTATTTTTATAGTAAACTTCCTTGTAGTTGCAGTTTCCAGTTGCACTCTGGTAAACATAATTCAGGATTCCCGCTGAAAGAATGAATGCCGTGATAATATATCTTGCAGGTTTCAAGGATATTCTGCTTATATGAACAGATATAAGAATAGCGAGAGGAGGCAGTATCGGTAATGCATATCTGTCTCCACCCTTATTTATAGATAAAGAGAGGAGTATATATCCACAAATGAACCATAACCATACGATAAAGTAATCTCTTGAAAACTTCTTGCATTTTGTAAATAAAAACAGTACGGCCGACAGAATAAAAAGAATGGTAAAATTATTCGAAATGCCACGACATGTAATATTTTTAAGATAGATTATCCAGTTCTCGACAGAGAAGAGGGAAGAGATCCCTGCACTATAAGGTTTGGCACCCTCACCGAAGCCGAAATAAAAGAGATACTCAAAGATGTTTCTGAAATTGGGAATGTAATAAACTGAGGCAACAATGAAAGCTGTGAAAAGGGTAAGAATGATATTTTTTCTTATGGCTATTGGTCCCTTGCCTTTGAAGAAAATATAGAATGCATAGAAAAAGGGCATGACAAAGAAGATCATGCCCATAGTTTTTGTAAGTACTGATAATCCTGAAAACAGTCCAAAAAAGATAGAATCCTTTCGGCTCCTGAATGAATCACTCCTTATAAAGAACAGGTAGCTGACCGAAGTGAGAGCAGTCAGCGGGAATTCTAAGAGAAAGTCCCTTGAAAGAGCAATAACAGAAGGAAATGTCGCAGTGCAGAATATTGAGAGCATAGCTGCCTTACTCCCTGCTAAGTTTTCAGTAATACAGTAGACAGCTATGAAGAGGATGAACAAATAGAGGCCATTAACGAGGTAGGCGGTATTTATATCAGGGCCGAACAGAATAAAGAAAGGGACTGCGCTTGCCGGTAATAGCGGAGCGTGAGTAGGGCTTTGTTGCAATAATGTTTTTATGAAACGAAGAGAGCCACCATTCCAGAGAGAATCATAGTCATTCAGTCCCATATAGATATACCATGCGGTATCCCATGGTGGTGGTACTCGAGAGAAATTATTTTCAATCCAGATATGATTGATGAGCGTCAGGAAGATTGAAAGGGCCAGGAGTATAGCTATTATATATAAGGAATGTCTTTTTTCCATGAAAACTGCTATATTTTATTTAAAAAATATTATTTCGTAAATGACAAAATGTACAATGCACATAGGTATAAAATTTCCCCTGTGAGATGATGTCATGAAATTAAGCGTTGTTGTGCCGGTCTTCAATGAAGAGGCGGTCATAGCTGCTGCCAATAAAAGGATTGTCAGCCTTTTAGAAGACTTAACATGGAGAGAGATGATAAATGATTATGAAATCATCTATGTTGACGATGGTTCGAAAGATAATTCTTTATCTCTGCTCAGGACATTTTCAGCAGAATCACAAAAGGTCAAGGTGATCTCTTTCAGCAGAAATTTCGGGCATCAACCTGCCGTAGCAGCAGGAATCCTTCATTCTTCAGGGGATGCTGTCGTCACTTTAGATGCAGACCTTCAGGATCCTCCCGAACTGATAGAAGAGATGCTCCAAAAAAATAAAATGGGAAATGACATTGTCTATGCAGTTAGAAAAGAACGGAGTTCGGATACCTTTTTTAAGAAGTGGACTGCCAGGGTATTTTATAAAATAATGCATATCATGGGACTAAACATAGTTTATGACCATGCCGATTACCGGTTGATATCCAGAAAGGTAGTAAATGAATTTAAAAAAATAGGAGAAGTTAACCTATTCCTCCGGGGCATTTTTCCTTTTATGGGATTTAAACACACATTTGTTTATTACGACAGGCAAAAAAGATTTGCAGGTGAAACAGGGTATCCTTTACGGAAAATGCTCTCTTTTGCCTGGGAGGGCATCACATCGTTCAGCAGTGCGCCGCTCAGGTTAGCCTCCATTACAGGTTTCATAATATCCCTCGGTTCAGTTGGGCTTATCGTATGGGCGCTGTATGTAAGGCTCTCAGGCAAAGCAATCCCCGGCTGGGCCTCTATTGTCATCCCCCTCTTTTTTATAGGAGGGCTGAATATCCTTTTCCTGGGTCTTATGGGTGAATATATAGGGAAGATTTACTCAGAGGTGAAAAAAAGACCCCTCTTCATAATTCAGGAGAGACATAATATTAATGATGATTCAGAATAATTCTGCCTTGAAAAAGTTATAGAATTTGACTGAAAATACTGATAAACTTAATATGTTCGCATCATGGATTTTGTTTATGAAGTTTTCTGAAATAGAGTCTCAATAATGTGCATATGGTAATATAATCCCGGTTCATTACGGTATGAATATTTCAATTATTATAAGAACTAAAGATGAAGAAAACTGCATCGGGCATGTTCTTGCCCAGATCTACTCGCAGGAGACAGAAAATCCATGTGAGATTATTATTGCCGATTCAGGCTCATCCGACAGAACTCTGGATATTGCCAGGAAATATGATATCAGGATATTCAATATACCGGAATCAAAATTCAGCTATGGTTATTCACTCAACTACGGAATTCAGCATTCATCAGGTGATATTATCTGCTGCCTCTCCGCACACTCTATACCATGCAATAATAAATGGCTGTCTGAATTAGTGAAACCTATACGGGAAGGCAGAGCGCATGCTACTTACGGCAGACAGATTCCCTCAAGAGGGATTAATCCGTTCGAGGAGGTTTTTCTGCAAAAACATTTTCCCGACAGCCAGCGGAGAGAAGGGAGGATCACATTTTCCAATGCGAATTGCGCTTTTATCAGAAAGATGTGGGATGATGTGAAATTCGACGAGCATATTCCGAGCTGGGAGGATTATCTTTGGTACCAGCTGACAAAGGACAGATTCATATTCCAGTATGCCCAAAAAGCATGTGTGATTCATAGCCATCCCTTTTCGATTAATCATGTAGCGAAAATCGCATACCGTGACGGAAAGGCCTTCAGGTATATGAAAGATTATTACAATTTCAATATCCTTGGCAATGCATCCTCTATGATTGGTAAATTCAGGTATATCATCAAAGACGTCTCAAGCCACACATCATTTCTTTTAAAAGAAGGTTACCTTGGATCTTTTCTTGTACTGCCTTTTGTAAAGGTTTATTCATATCTTAATTACTGGAGGGGCTATCGCTCCAACGGCAATTAACCCGAATAATGCAATTAACCACAGAGAGCACGGAGAAACATATTGATAATAAAAGAGAAGCTATCAGTTTTATAATTTCCTCTGTGCACTATTTTATGCAAGATTGAGTCTTAATTGGTTTCAAAAATATAACACGAGGACACAGAGAATTGCTTGAAATTAAAAGTCTTTTAAAGTTTAAAATACCTCTGTGAACTCTGTGGTTTTATTTAACTGCATTTTATGGGTTAAGGTTTCTGTTCATTCCTTGAGATGTGTACCAGGGTATAATGTAGCTTAAACCAAATAGAAAATATCACAGTATAAGTAGGAGGGAGAAGAACTGAAAGTTAAAATAGATTTGCCAATAAATTCAAAAAGTTTAAGGTCAAAAGTTATGTCTTCTTGACATTGAGGATTAGATGAAAAACGCAGCCATAGTCAGACTCCAAGTTGCGTATAACCAAGTCAAGCTATTATTTGACAGCATTTACCGCTTTATGTTTTAATAAATCACCTTTAAGGATGGCCCGGTGAGGTTAAGAAGGTAAAGGAGGCAGCATGCGCTGCTCAATATACAAAGCAATAAACCTTCCACTTAAGGGGAAGGTTTTTTTATGCCTGCCCCGGTATCAATTTACTCTAAAGGATTATCAAAATGTCTAAAGAATTAATGAACAAAAAAGATATCGACAGGGCTTTAACGAGGATGGCGCATGAAATTATTGAAAAAAACAAGGGCACAGGAAATCTCTGTCTTGTCGGTATACAGAGAGGCGGGGTATACCTTGCTAAAAGGCTTGCTTCAAATATAAAACAGACCGAGAAAAAAGACATTCCTGTCGGTTCGCTCGATATTGCATTTTACAGAGATGACTTAAATATAAGAAAAGAACAGCCTGTTGTAAGGAGAACCGAAATTTCATTTGAAGTGACAAACCTGAAAATAATCCTTGTTGACGACGTCCTTTTTACAGGGAGGTCTATCAGGGCTGCCATGGATGCGGTAATGGACCTCGGAAGACCTTCTGCAATTCAGCTTTCAGTGCTGATAGACAGAGGGCACCGGGAACTTCCCATAAAAGCTGATTATGTGGGGAAGAATATACCTACTGCATTAACAGAGACAGTTGAGGTTCAACTCGAAGAAGAAGGTTTTGAAGACAGGGTTATACTTAAAAAAATTGAGGACGAGAAATAAGACATGCTGAAGAATAAAGACCTTCTCGGCATAAAAGAACTCTCTGCAGAAGAGATAAACCTTGTCCTTGATACAGCAGGAGGGTTTAAGGATGTCATCGGCAGGGATATCAAGAAGGTTCCCGCACTGCGCGGCAAGACAGCGGTTAATCTCTTTTTTGAGCCATCTACAAGGACGCGAACATCCTTTGAGCTTGCAGCAAAAAGACTCAGTATGGATGTCATAAACTTTGCAATTCCAATGAGCAGTGTTGTCAAAGGCGAGAGTCTGATTGATACCGCTCTTACGGTTCAGGCCCTTGGCGCAGACTTTATTATCATCAGGCATTCTTCATCAGGTGTGCCGCATCTCCTCTCAACAAAAGTGAAGGCCTCTATCATTAACGCGGGAGATGGAACAGACGAGCATCCGACACAGGCGCTGCTTGATGCATTTACCATAAGAGAGAAAAAAGGAAAGATCGACGGGCTTGAGATAGCTATAATCGGAGACATTGCCCACAGCAGGGTGGCAAAATCAGATATCTACTGCCTGAAAAAACTTGGGGCAAAAGTGAGGCTGATTGGCCCGCCGACCTTAATACCAGAGAAAATACAGGAATTGGGCGTGACCGTTTTCCATAATATGGAAGAAGGGCTGAAAGATATGGACGTCTTAATGATGCTCAGGATACAGATGGAAAGACAGGGAAAGGGGTTTTTCCCGTCTACCGATGAGTATGCAAAAAACTGGTGCCTGACAACAGGAAGACTTTCGCTTGCAAAAGACGATGCTATTGTTATGCATCCCGGACCAATGAACCGCGGCATTGAGATCGTCTCGGAGATTGCAGACGGTCCAAGGTCAGTTATCCTTGAACAGGTGACAAACGGCATTGCTGTAAGAATGGCTGTTATGTATCTGCTTGCAGGAGTGAAAAGATGAGGATTTTGATTCAGAATGGTCATATCATCGATCCATCTCAGGGGATGAGCGGAACCGGAGATATTCTCATAGAAGATGGAAAGATAAAGGACATCAAAACAAAAAGCAGAGAGCAAAGACAAAAAACAAGAGACGATGATCATACAGAGAGGATTATAGATGCGAAGGGGTTGATAGTTCTGCCCGGCCTTATCGATATGCATGTGCATCTCAGGGAACCCGGCTTTGAATACAAGGAGACGATCAGTTCCGGAACCCTGGCTGCAGTCAAAGGCGGCTTCACAACAGTATGCTGCATGCCGAATACCTTTCCGGTGAATGACAACGCAAGTGTCACAGAATTCATTAAGAGGAAGGCTTCTCAGGAAGGTCACTGCACTGTTCTCCCGATCGGCGCCATAACAAAAGGCCAGAAAGGCGAAGAACTTGCAGAGATAGGGACAATGAAGAAAGAGGGCTGCATAGCATTTTCTGATGACGGGCATCCGGTTATGAACAGCCTTATTATGAGAAGGGCTCTTGAATATTCAAAGGCATTTGGTGTGCCGATAATCTCTCATTGTGAAGATTTAACCCTTTCCGAAGATGGAGTGATGAATGAAGGATTGCTGTCGGTAACACTCGGCCTGAAAGGCATTCCTGCTGAAGCTGAACAGATAATGATCTTCAGAGATATTCTCCTTGCAGAGCTTACAGGCGGAAGATTGCATATTGCCCATGTGTCCACGGAAGGCTCGGTAAATTTAATCAGGAATGCAAAGAAGAGAGGGGTGCAGGTAACTGCGGAAACATGCCCGCATTATTTCAGCATTACCGAGGAAGCAGTGAGTGGATATAACACAAACGCAAAGGTCAATCCTCCATTAAGGACTAAGCGTGATATCGAAGCGATCAAAGAAGGGTTACGGGATGGAACGCTCGATGTGATCGCAACAGACCATGCTCCCCATCACCGTGATGAAAAGATGCGGGAGTTTGATATGGCCCCTTTCGGCATTTCCGGACTGGAGAATGCTGTGAGTTTAAGTCTCAGACTTGTCAGGGAAGGAATTTTAACTATGGATCAGCTTGTAGAAAAAATGACCATCAACCCGGCAGAGATTTTACAGATAAACAAAGGCAATCTTAAAGTTGGCTCTGATGCCGATTTGGTCATCATAGATACAGATAAGGAATTTGCTGTGCGGTCTGACCAGTTTGTTTCAAAGGGAAAGAATACCCCCTTCGAAGGCTGGATGACAGAGGGAACACCTGTTCTTACTGTTTGTAAGGGAAAGATATATGAGTAACAGGGCTCTCCTGATCCTGTCTGATGGGGTTGTTTTTGAAGGCAGGGGATTTGGCTGTGAGGGTGAGACTGCCGGTGAGGTTGTTTTCAATACCTCTATGACAGGATACCAGGAAATTCTGACTGATCCCTCGTACAAGGGTCAGATCGTTACCATGACGTATCCGCAGATAGGGAACTACGGCATCAATACAGACGATATTGAGTCATTGTACGGCCCCAGGGTTGAGGGATTTATTGTGAAAGAATACATTGATTTCCCGAGTAACTGGAGGGCTTCTCAATCCCTTGGTCAATATCTCAGGGATAACAAAATCGTCTGTATCCAGGGGATAGATACAAGAGCGCTCACAAGACATTTAAGGGATTACGGCGCACAGATGGGAATAATCTCGACTGTTGATCTTAATCCCTGGAGCCTTTTAGAAAAGATCAAAAAACATCCAGGCATATCAGCCTTTGATCTTGTAAAAGATGTAACAACAAAAGAAGCTTATGCATGGGAAGAAGGCGTATGGAAATGGAAGCCTGCTAACGCAGGAGTTAGAAGTGAAGAGTTAAAAGTGAAAAGTTATGAAGACGAAAACCTATCCCACATCGCTCATCACCCATTACTGTCTGTTATTGTCTATGATTTTGGAGTAAAGTTTAACATCCTCAGAAATCTTACAGAAACCGGCTTTCATGTCACTGTCGTCCCGGCACAAACACCTGCCGAAGCAGTGCTTGAAATGAACCCTGACGGGGTCATCCTTAGTAACGGCCCCGGAGATCCACAGACAGTAACATATGCCATTGGTAATACAAAAAAGCTGATCGGTAAAAAGCCGATATTCGGCATATGTCTTGGTCACCAGATACTTGGCCTCGCAATGGACGGAAGGACATACAAATTGAAATTCGGTCACCATGGCGGTAACCACCCGGTCAAGGATTTATTGACAGAAAGGGTCGAAATAACATCCCAGAATCACAACTATTGCGTTGATATCAAGAGTCTTGGCGGTCAGGTCAGGCTCACCCACACAAATCTTTATGATGGCACTGAAGAGGGAATGCAGCATGCAGAGTTGCCTCTCTTTTCGGTTCAGCACCATCCCGAGGCAGGCCCCGGACCGAACGACTCAGCGCATATATTTAAAAGATTCAGAGAGATGATGGAAAGAGGATAACCTGCCCAAAAGAAGTGACGTCAGGAAAATCCTTCTAATTGGTTCCGGCCCGATAATCATTGGCCAGGCCTGCGAATTTGATTATTCAGGAACACAGGCATGCAAGGCCCTGAGGGAAGAGGGCTATCAGGTTGTGCTCGTCAATTCGAACCCTGCAACGATTATGACCGACCCGGAGACGGCCGATGCAACATATATAGAACCATTAACTGCTGATGTTATCGAAAAGATCATAAATAAAGAAAGACCTGATGCCCTCTTGCCTACCATGGGCGGCCAGACTGCCTTAAACCTTGCGGTTGAGCTGTCCGAGAGAGGCATTCTTGATAAATATAACGTTGAACTCATTGGCGCTAAACTCGATGCAATAAAAAAGGCAGAGGACCGCGAACTTTTTAAGGAGGCGATGAAGAAGATAGGCCTTGAAGTCCCCAGGTCATTTCATGTCGGCTCCTTAAAAGATGGATTGGAGGCAGTTGAAGATATCGGATTTCCCGCGATACTCAGGCCTTCTTTTACCCTCGGCGGGACAGGCGGGGGCATAGCATACAACATGGAGGAATACAGGGAATTGCTTGAAAGAGGCCTTAAGCTCAGTCCTGTAAGGCAGGTACTCGTCGAGGAGTCGGTGCTCGGATGGAAGGAATATGAGCTTGAAGTAATGAGGGACAAAAAAGATAATGTTGTCATCATATGCTCTATCGAAAACTTTGATCCGATGGGCATTCATACCGGCGATTCCATAACCATAGCGCCTGCCCAGACATTGACAGACAAAGAATATCAGAGAATGAGGGATGCCTCTATAGCAATCATACGCGAGATCGGGGTTGATACCGGAGGTTCGAATATACAATTTGCCCTGAACCAGGATACCGGAAGGATGACAGTCATTGAAATGAACCCAAGGGTGTCGAGGAGTTCGGCGCTTGCTTCAAAGGCAACGGGATTCCCTATTGCAAAGATCGCTGCAAAGCTTGCCATCGGGCTCACACTTGATGAGATACCGAACGATATAACAAGGGAAACACCTGCATCGTTTGAACCGACTATAGATTATGTTGTTACTAAATTTCCGAGGTTTACCTTCGAAAAATTCCCTGCCGCTGATCCGACACTTACCACGCAGATGAAATCAGTCGGTGAAGCAATGTCAATAGGAAGGACTTTTAAAGAGTCTCTGCAAAAGGCTATCAGAAGCCTTGAGATCAGCAGCCACGGTTTTGAAAATGTTACTTCTGATATGAGTATTATTAAGGCAAAACTCAAAACCCCGAATGCTGAGAGGGTATGGTATGTTGCTCAGGCCATGAGAGAAGGGATGAGCGTTCAGGATATCTATGAGCTTACCCGTATAGATCCATGGTTCCTGCAGAATATCAGGCAGATTATCGAAATGGAGTACGAGATACAGGGTTCAAGGATTCAAGGGTTCAAGGGTTCAAGTGAAAAAATAGTTCATTCGCAGGACCCCTCGAATCCCCGACCTCTTGAATCCTTATTACGAAAGGCAAAACAGTATGGTTTCTCTGACAGAAGAATCGCACAATTGCTTAATTTGCAAGAGGCTGACATCAGGCATTTCAGAAAGCAGAATAATATCCACGCTGTTTATAAAATGGTTGATACGTGCGCTGCTGAATTTGCAGCATATACACCGTATATGTATTCAACTTATGAAGAACCATTTTATAAAGTGAAAAGTGAAAAGTTAAAAGTGAACAGTGAAATACAAATATCCGAACTAATGCCGGAGTGCGAAGCTAATCCGAGCAATAGAAAAAAGGTCGTTATTCTCGGTTCAGGGCCAAACAGAATAGGACAGGGTATTGAATTCGATTACTGCTGTGTCCATGCAGTTTTCGCATTGAAAGAACTTGGGTTCGAAACAATAATGGTCAACTGTAATCCGGAGACAGTCAGTACAGATTATGATACTGCGGACAGGCTTTATTTTGAGCCGTTGACCATAGAGGATGTGCTGAATATCATCGAGAAAGAAAAGCCGGAAGGGGTCATAGTCCAGTTCGGAGGTCAGACGCCTCTCAAACTTGCGGTACCGCTCGAAGATGCCGGGGTGAAAATCCTCGGAACTTCTCCTGATTCAATAGACCGCGCTGAAGACAGAAAGCGGTTTAAGGAACTTCTTCATAAACTGAATCTCAAACAGGCTGAAAGTGACACAGCAATGTCTGTTGAAGAAGCCCTGTCTGCTGCTGAAAAAATAGGCTATCCTGTGATGGTGAGGCCATCTTACGTGCTTGGAGGCAGGGCTATGGAGATAGTCTATGATGAAAAAACATTATATGAATACATGAAACGCGCAGTGAAAGCTTCTCCAGAACATCCTATTCTTGTTGACAAGTATCTTGAGGATGCTGTTGAAGTTGATGTTGACGCCATTTCCGATGGGCGTGATGCAGTCATTGGCGGAGTAATGGAACATATTGAGGAGGCGGGTATTCATTCCGGTGATTCAGCATGTTCTCTCCCGCCGCATTCTTTAAAACCGGAAATCATTAAGGAGATAGAAAAACAGACAAAGGCTCTTGCAAAAGAACTGCAGGTAATCGGATTAATGAATGTCCAGTTTGCTGTGAAAAACCAGGACATCTTTATCCTCGAGGTTAATCCCCGGGGATCAAGAACAGTCCCCTTTGTCGGGAAGGCAACCGGTGTCCCGCTTGCAAAACTGGCAGCAAAGGTGATGGCCGGCAAGACATTGAAGGAGCTTGGTCTGACAGAAGAAAAGCGTATAAGGCATATCGCAGTAAAAGAGGCTGTTTTCCCGTTTGACCGGTTTTACGGGGTTGATACAATACTCGGCCCTGAGATGAAATCTACCGGAGAGGTTATGGGAATAGATGACGATTTTGGTCTCGCATACGGAAAATCCCAGACATCATCAGGCAATAAGATTCCATTATCAGGCAGAGTATTCATAAGTCTGAAAGATAAAGACAAGCCACCTTCTGTACCGATAGTAAGGAAGCTCCTTGAAATGGGGCTTGATGTCATTGCAACCAAAGGTACGGCAAAGTATCTGAAAGATAATGGCCTGACTGTTAAGGTAATCAACAAGGTTACAGAGGGTAGACCTCATATTGTAGACCTGATTAAAAACAAGGAAGTCCATTTTGTAATAAACACCGTCAGCGGGGCTCAGGCACAAAGAGATTCTTTTTCGATACGACAGAATGCACTTCAATATAAGGTGCCGTTTACCACAACGATATCAGGTGCAGTGGCAGCAGTGAATGCGATAGAAAAACTCAGGGAACAACAGGTTCATATAAGGTCTATCCAGGAATACCACAGGGATAATTAGTTTAGAGTGATGGTTGTCATTCCGGCAGTATGTTGAGCCGGAATCCAGAGAATTTGTCTTAAAATATCTGGTTAGCCTATATTATTCATAAATATTTCCGAGCAGGCCAAGGATAGAGTATTTTCGCTCATTCTCAGTCGTTCCTCCTTGCGAGGCTTTTGCCTCTTTATTTTTTACATTCTGTAATTGACTATCAGCAAAAGAATCCGCTTAAATACTCTATCCTCGGCAGTCTTTAACAGTTCATGAATAATATGGGTTAGATTATTGGGAACCTCGTTACGAAAAAAAGAGGCTCGCGAAGCTTATTTCTCTATAGTGGATAATATATAAATTATGTTAATATTTATATTAATTTTAGTCTTATATATATTTTGAATTCTCAGGGGGTAAGCATGTTGGGGAAAAACTATTTTTTCACTTCAGAGTCTGTTACAGAAGGCCATCCGGACAAAATTGCCGACCAGATATCCGATGCAATACTGGATTCAATACTTGCAAAAGACCCTTTTGCAAGGGTAGCCTGTGAGACACTCGTAACAACGGGTCTGGCATTTGTGGCAGGTGAGGTAACAACTAACTGCTATGTTGAGATCCCTGATATTGTCAGAGAGACAATAAAAGACATCGGCTATACAAGAGCAAAATACGGTTTTGATTATGAAACATGTGCTGTAATAACCTCTGTTCATGGTCAGTCCTCAGATATCGCACTTGGTGTGGATATTGGCGGGGCGGGCGACCAGGGTCTCATGTTCGGGTTTGCCTGTAACGAAACACCGGAACTTATGCCGCTTCCGATTCTGCTCGCACATAAACTTGCTATGAGATTGGCTGAAGTGAGAAAAAAGGATATCCTCGGTTATTTAAGGCCGGATGGCAAGACTCAGGTTACCGTTGAATACAAAAACGGCAAACCGCTAAGGATAGACAGCATTATTATTTCAACACAGCATAGCCCTGATGTTACCCTGAAAGAGATCCATGAAGACGTCATCGAGAAGGTCATAAAACCTACTATTTCTCCTGAAATCCTCGATGAGGAGCATATCAAATACTTTGTAAATCCGACAGGCAGATTCGTTATCGGCGGACCAATGGGTGATACAGGACTTACAGGCAGGAAGATCATCGTAGACAGTTATGGTGGTGTGGGAAGCCATGGAGGAGGTTGCTTCTCGGGAAAAGATCCGTCAAAGGTTGACCGGTCAGGCTCTTACATGGCCCGGTACATAGCAAAAAATATCGTTGCTGCAGGACTTGCTGACAAGGTCCAGGTGCAGATCGCTTATGCGATAGGGGTGCCTGAGCCTGTTTCGGTACTCGCAGAGACCTACGGGACCGGCAAGATCGCACAGGAAAAAATAGTGAAACTGATCCGGAAAAACTTTAACCTCACGCCCAAAGGCATGATAGATACCCTGAATCTAAGAAGACCTGTCTATAAAAAGACAGCTGCATACGGCCACTTCGGCAGGAATGATCCGGATTTTACCTGGGAAAATACAGACATGGCAGAGACCCTGAGAAAAGAAGCAGGTTTATAAAAACAGGTTAAGGCTGAGGTTAAGGTTAAGATTTGATAGAACCCGGTCTCTTGCGGGTTCAGGTTTGTAACCTGAACCTGATGTTTTATAGATAATCAAACAATAGGGTTCAATTTATAAAATTGAACCTGCTTAAAATAATAATCATAATAAAAGAGAGGATAAATGGTAAAACACGATATTAAGGACATTAATTTAGCAAAAAAAGGCAGGTTGCGCATAGAATGGGCTGCTCAGGAGATGCCTGTACTGAAGACTATAGCGGAACGCTTTCAGAAAGAGAAGCCATTAAAAGGTTTCAGGTTGTCGGCCTGCCTTCATGTTACTACAGAGACAGCTAATCTCATGGAAACCCTGAAGTCCGGTGGCGCAGAAGTTTCTGTCTGCGCTTCCAACCCGTTAAGCACTCAGGACGATGTTTCTGCTTCACTCGTAAAATTTTCCAACATGCCGGTTTTTGCGATTAAAGGTGAAGATAATAAGACTTATTACAGACATATAAACGATGTGCTTTCAACAAAGCCTCATATGACAATGGACGACGGAGCTGATCTCGTTTCAACCCTTCACACGACAAAGAAAGAAATGCTCAAAAACATTATAGGCGGCACAGAAGAAACTACAACAGGTGTCATCCGCCTGAGGGCTATGGCAGACAAAGGGGTTCTGAAATACCCTATCATTGCTGTGAATGATGCATATACAAAATACCTTTTTGACAACCGGTATGGAACCGGACAGAGTACGATTGATGGGATAATGAGGGCGACAAACAGACTGATTGCAGGTTCTGTTTTTGTTGTTTCCGGTTATGGATGGTGCGGTAAAGGCATTGCGATGAGGGCAAAGGGCATGGGCGCCAAGGTGATTGTGACAGAAGGAAATCCTCTGAGGGCCCTCGAGGCAACAATGGATGGATTTGATGTAATGCCGATCAGGGAGGCTTCAAAAATAGGGGATATATTTGTTACCGCAACCGGGGATATTGCCGTAATTTCAAAGGAATGCTTTACAGCAATGAAAGATGGGGCGATACTCTGCAATTCAGGACACTTTAATGTCGAGATATCCATCGATGATCTGGAAAAGATGTCCAAGGGCAGAAGGATGATAAGAGATTTTGTGGAGGAGTTTACTCTGAAAAACAACAGGAGGATATATCTTCTCGGAGAAGGAAGACTTATTAATCTGGCCTCAGCAGAAGGACATCCGTCTTCTGTTATGGACATGAGTTTCGCCAACCAGGCGCTCTGTGCCGAATATATGGTGAAAAACCATAAAAAACTCGAAAAGAAGGTTTACAGCGTGCCTGAGGATATCGACAGAAAGATTGCATTTCTCAAGCTTAAGGCGATGGGAATTAAGATAGACCTGTTAACTGCAGAGCAGAAAAAATATCTGGAAAGCTGGGAAATGGGGACATAAATTGAGAGGCAGGGTAGTCTCTGTCAATATCAGTGACAGAAAGGGCGTCAGGAAGAAGCCTGCTATCGAAGCCTTTCTAAAAACAGATTATGGCATGGAAGGCGATGCGCATGCCTCTTCCAAATGGCACAGACAGGTAAGTCTTCTGGCCCTCGAAAGCATCAAGAAGATGCAGGACAAAGGGCTGAAAGTCAATCCGGGTGATTTTGCCGAGAATATCACAACAGAAGGCATTGACCTTCTGAAACTTCCTGTGGGCACCAAAATGATAATTGGCAGCAACATAGAGGTTGAGGTGAGGCAGATCGGCAAGGTATGCCATACAAGATGCGAGATTTACAATCAGGCCGGTGACTGTGTAATGCCAAAAGAGGGAATTTTTGTTAAGGTTCTCAAAGGCGGCAAGGTAAAAAAAGGAGACGAAATAGTAGTCGGCACTTAACCTTTATCGCAAATAAGAATTTTTTGATGATTCTACAGAATTCATAATAGTCGTGCCATAGATACTGCTCTATTATATAAGCTCTGATCCCCAATAACCAGTCTTGTCAAAAGTGTAGACCCGTACCTTTATTTTCCCAGAGACAGGGTAAGTCAACGTTCAGAGTTTAACGAGTGCACCTATACAAAAACGTTTTCAGTGACCTCAAAGTTTTATCACTTTCTTCATCTTATTCGCATTTCAGCGACTGGTCATTAAATGTTTATTATACTTGTGAATTCACACCCTGGTAGTTTTGTTGAGGTTTCATTCATCGAATCCAATAATAATTGCGAGTGGTGTTGTAAACGTAATAACGACATGGTAATATCGTAGAAATATGAAATCAGCGATAAAATACAGTCCCTTTCTGCCCTTTTTTCATTGGATTGGCAAAAGGACAATGAATGTCATAAACAACCTTGGCGCCATAGCTATCTTTTTTGTGCTTGCCTTTCTGAAGATCTTTCGCCGCAAACAGCTCCGGGAGATTATTCAGCAGGTCTTTTATATTGGCGCAAAGTCATCGAATATCGTTATGCTGGTCGGTCTCTTCACCGGCATGGTTCTCGGTTTACAGCTCTATTATACTTTGACAAAAGTAGGCTCGGCGGGCTTCCTCGGTTCAGTCGTTGCGCTCACACTTATCAGGGAACTGGGGCCTGTCCTTACTGCAATAATGATAACCGCACGCGCAGGCTCTGCAATGGCCGCAGAGATCGGCAACCTCCGCATCTCCGAGCAGATAGACGCCCTTTATACCATGCGTATAGACCCCCAGGGGTATCTCGTCAGTCCGTGTATTGCGGCCTCAATAATCAGTTTCCCTTTGCTTACCGCCTTATTTGATCTCATCGGTATCCTCGGAGGATATCTCACCGGAGTTGTGCTCCTTGGAGTGGATAAAGGCGCTTACTTTTATCGCATTCATTCATATGTTGATATGGTGGACATAAGGGGTGGGTTCATAAAGTCACTTGTCTTTGCTGTGCTCGTGTCCACAATCTGTTGCTACCAGGGATACTTCACACACCTGCGTACCGACAGTTACGGCGCAAGGAGCGTCAGTCTTTCGACCACCTCGGCAGTCGTATTCTCCTGTGTAACAATACTTATCTCAGACTATGTTGTCACATCTTTTCTGATGTAGAGGCATCTATGGAAACGCCATTGATAGAATTCAGAGGGATTACCAAGCGCTTTGGGGAAAAGACCATTCTTGACAAGGCTGACCTTTCTATTTATGAAAACCAGATTACGACAATTATCGGTAAAAGCGGCAGCGGCAAGAGCGTTCTGATTAAGCATATCATCGGCCTCCTCTCTCCTGATGAAGGAAGCATACTCTTCAGGGGAATGCCTGTTAATAAGATGAAGAAAAAGGAATGGGAAGGATACAGGAGTCAGATCAGTTACATGTTTCAGAACAACGCCCTCTTTGATTCCATGACCGTCTTTGAAAACATAGCCCTGCCGCTGAGACAGACGACAAATCTCAAAAAGAAAGAGATTGAAAAGAAGGTGATGTCACGTATCGAACAGATGGAACTCACGGATGCTTTCCGAAAGTACCCGGCAGAGCTCTCAGGCGGTATGCAGAAACGTGTGGCTCTGGCAAGGGCACTTGTAACAGATCCGGCCATCGTGCTCTTTGACGAGCCGACAACCAGCCAGGACCCTGTGAGGAGAAACATAATACTGAGCATGATCGCGCATTACAGAAAAAAATTCGGTTTTACCGCTGTTCTCATCAGTCATGATATCCCTGATGTCTTCTTTATCTCCGACCGCATACTGCTCCTGTGGGAAGGGAAGATCGCCTTTAACGGGTCCTATGAAGAGTTTTCCAGACTCAAGCATCCAATGATCGATGAATTTCTCAAGAGCATCGAGGGCCTCAGAGACGAGCTCACCGGGCTACTCTCAAAAGAGATGTTCAAGTCCAGGTATGCCATAACACTGGGGAGTGGACGTGCGGACACCTCTGTAACTGCTGTGCTATTCAGCTTTAATCTTAACTTCCTTTCTGATCTTTTCAGGCCTCAGGCTGCCATAGAAATCCTCAAATCCATAGGGGAGAATCTAAATAACTATTTCGGTCCTTTGGGAGGATTCTCAGCACGCCACAGCAGAGAAGAGATCCTTACAATATTGCCCCATTTAGGGCTTGAAAAAGCCGGGGAATTATTGGATGATTTTGCTCAGAGACTCGAGAAGAACTCTCTCCCCGAAATCCATGAGCTTATAAGGGACAAAATAGAAGCAGAGGGATGCTTCGAGATATTTGTAAATGCAGGCATAACTGAAGGCAGTTCCTCTGATGAGATCGAACAGATAATAAAAAGGGCTGATATGAACAAGAAAAGAATCGCAAAATATCTTTGCGGCAAGGAGTCTGATTCAAAATGAAAAAGTATTCACTGGAAACAATCGTCGGCATTTTTGTTGTAATAGGCCTTCTTTGCATTGGATATATGACCATCAAACTCGGCAAGATCCCAATATTCGGCGGTGATTACTATTTTATTTATGCGCGTTTCAGTTCAGTATCAGGACTTCGCGTTGACAGTCCTGTTGAGATCAACGGCATCGAGGTCGGAAGGGTGGAACAACTGAACATAGACCAGGATAAGCAGGTAGCTATGGTCAAATTAAGGATTGAAAAAGACATCAAGGTTTATGAAGACGCCATCGCATCGATCAAAACTTCCGGCCTCATCGGCGACAAGTTCATTAAGATTGATCCGGGAGGAGGCGGTGATATCCTGAAACCGGGCGGTACGATAACAGAAACCAACTCGCCCGTTGATGTTGAGGACCTTATCGGCAAATATGTATTCGGAGATATCAAAAAAGACGATAAAAAAGAAACTAAATAAATCTTGGGAGAATCGTTTGCGATGGTTCAATGGGGTCTGCCCTTGACAGGCTGTTGAAAAACCAGTCGCATGTCATTGCGAGGAGCAGTTTCTGCGACGAAGCAATCTCTAACCTATTAATTTTATTAAAGGCAAGATTGCCACGCTTTGCTCGCAATGACAGGGAAAAGACTTTTTCAACAGGCTGTTTATTCTTGCAGTCGGAGTTCTATCTTCGTTGATGTTTGTAACAATTACTTCTTACTCCACAGCATTTTATACAAAACCTCTAAATAAACCTCTTCAAAATACCATTACATTCCCTTATTATATATACATGATAACAGTTGCTGTTTTGACTTTGAGTGATAAGGGTTCGAAAGGCGAGCGCGCGGATACAAGCGGTCCTCTGATTCAGGATATGCTGAAAAGTATCAATGCTGAGGTGAAATTCTACGACATCCTTCCTGATGAAAAGGAATTAATCAAAAAGAAGCTTATAGAGTACAGCGAAAAAGTCGATCTTATTCTTACAACAGGCGGGACAGGGCTATCACCGAGAGATGTCTCTCCAGAGGCAACCCTTGAAGTCATCGACAGACAGGTGCCCGGCATTGCCGAGGCGATGCGTTCAGAAGGTTTAAAAAAGACAAGCCGGGCAATGCTTTCAAGGGCAGTAGCCGGTGTCAGGGGAACATCTCTGATTATCAATCTACCGGGCAGTCCAAAGGCAGTAAAAGAAAACCTGCAGGTTATTTTAGAAGTCATTCCCCATGCTGTCGAGAAGATTAAAGGTGATCCGTCTGAATGCGCACGTTAGGTTAGAGGAATGAACGATATTTCCCTTCCATTGGCATTTCTTGCCGGCGTATTATCATTTCTCTCTCCATGCGTTCTGCCATTGATACCTTCTTATGTCTCCTTCATAACCGGCATTTCATTTAAAGAACTTACTGTTGGTGCAGACAGAAAAAAGATCCATTATCTGACTATCACCAATTCAATAGCCTTTATCCTCGGATTCTCCACTGTGTTTATCGCCCTTGGTGTCTCATCGTCAGCCGTTGGAAGTTTTTTCTTTCAGTATGTGGATATGATAAGGATTATCGGCGGTGTCCTCGTGATCATCTTCGGGCTTTTTATTGCCGGGATTTTGAAGCTGGATTTTCTCATGATACAGAAGAAGATATATCTCAGCGGCAAGCCGGCCGGATATATCGGGACCTTTGTTGTAGGGATGACATTTGCAGCAGGCTGGAGCCCGTGCATCGGCCCGATTCTCGGTACGATCCTTGTTTATGCCGGTTCAAAGGGCTCTGCCCTTTATGGATTTCAATTGCTTGCAGCATATTCGCTTGGACTTGCAGTGCCTTTTTTTCTCTCAGCGCTTGCCATAAACGTTTTTTTGAGCTATTCACCCAAACTCGCAAGGTTCATGCGTGTGATAATGCTCATAAGCGGACTGCTCCTCATCATCTTCGGCATCCTGCTCCTTACGGATCAAATAAGTGCGCTTACAAGACTATTCCCGGAT
>VGWX01000048.1 GCA_016873615.1 Nitrospira sp.
TTTGAAAAAAGACGCAAGGCCTTCAGTATTTCCACAACCCCGATGGGATGGCAGACAGCTGGAAGGGAAAAGTATAATTGTTACTGCAGAGCAGGGTGTGGGTGATGAAATAATGTTTGCCTCCTGCCTGCCGGAGATGATAGCAAAGGCTGACTTGTGTATAGTTGAATGTGACAAGCGACTAATTCCGATTTTTGCCCGTTCTTTTCCAAAAACAATTTTAATAGAACGACTTGATTCCGTTGACTCATATCGTACCGATATCACTTCTGCAGAGATGCAGATACCAGTGGGCAGTCTGCCGAAATTCTTCCGGCCTGATCTTGCAAGCTTTCCACAACAGGGTGAGTACCTCATACCAGATAACTATAAAACCGAAATATGGCAAAAACGATATACTGAACTGGGACCCGGCATTAAGATAGGAATCTCATGGAAAGGAGGCAGCAAACCTGCTGAAAAGCTGGCAAGGTCGACAGTTCTTGCGCAATGGGCAAAGCTATTTTCTGTTTTAGGGGCACATTTTATCAATCTGCAGTATGGAGATTGTACCAGCGAGTTAAGAGAAGTAAGAGAAAAGCTGGATATAACCATCCACGACTGGGAAGATGCAGATCCGCTTAAGGACCTGGATGATCTTGCAGCACAGATTGCAGCGCTTGACCTGGTTATTTCTGTTGATAATGCGACTGTTCATATGGCAGGGGCATTAGGAGTCCCTGTCTGGGTATTACTGCCTTTTGCTTGTGACTGGAGGTGGATGCGGGAATATGAGGATACACCATGGTACAAATCTGTCAGGCTGATCCGTCAGAAAAATATTGGCGATTGGGAGGGAATCTTTGAGCGTATTACATCAAACCTAAAGCAATACATCTCAACCAGGACCATACCTGAAATAAAATATTCATATAAAAGTTCTTCATGAATAAACATGAAGATAAGTTATTCTTCTATATACCTGTTATCTCCATGCAGTATCTCAAAGAAGTTTGCATTTTCCGGAGCTGCCTTATATGGTTGAAAGCATTTTAAAATCCCTAAAGTTGCCGCACTTTCCAAAGGTCCAATAAAACTTGGGTCACCATCTAAATAAAAAGGCTTTGAAGACCACATTTCAAATTGCGCTTTATTGAGGAAAAAACACCCGCTATGAGGATTTGAACTTGCATAAAATCTGATTTTCTGGCCTAAGAATTCTTTATATATATCTTTCAATTGTGACAAATCCTTATGCGGTTTAATCCAATGCTCTGGCAAGTATCCGTCGATATAGAGTTTTTTAAAGATCCCCTTATCAGATAATTCATATCGATTCGGTTGCAAGACATAATCATTTCCTATTTCCTGGTTAAACCATTCTAATTTTTTGAAAAAAAAAGGATCCTGTATAATCAAATCATCTTCCATATAACAGTAGTAATCAAATTGGCCAAGATAATTTTTCATTATTGAATGACAAACAAAACCAAGGTATTTTGGATCTGAATCAGTAGAAACGTGGTTAATTGTGATGTCTTTAAAATTCATTTGATCAATCAAATGATAGTTTTTTGCAGTGCAAATAACAATTGATATATTTGCTATTTCTTTGTTATTGACAGGATAAACACAATTATTAATAATATCGAAGATCCCCTGATTGTATCCAAATATATTCATAAACGAAAAAATATTAGATTTAACTATTTTTACTCTTTTTTCAATATTTCCTCCGGCTGATCCTGTTTTTTTTTCTTTGTCTTGCGCTCTATTGCTTGGTCCAAAAAAATGGGGGATTGTAACCAAAATATTCATATTTTGATTACTCCGTAAAAAAACCTACTTCATATGTGAGAAACATTGTTTAGATAGAATATTTAAGTTTACTTTTAAGCTGTTTCTTAAATATATTATGTGATGGCAGCCCGTATTACGGTCTCACTACATAATTTTATTAATGTCTTCATTTTGAGCTTTATGACATTATAATTCACGTGTATCCGGATCCTTAAAAAGATATAGGAAATCATTTTCAAGTTCCTTTTGCAGACTTGGATTTAATTGCGCACCATACAAAGTCTCTACTACAGATAGTTGAGCACTGGTTAATTGCTGAGCTTCCAAAAGGTTTGCATCCTGCAGTTTAGCTCCATCCAGTATTGCTCTATCTAAAATTGCATAGCTTAGATTAGCTTCACAAAGATTAGCGCCTTTAAGATTAACTTCGCTAAGGTCTGCCTTATTGAAATTAGCAGTGAAAAGATCCGCTCCGGAAAGATTAGCACCCTTAAGGCATGCCTCAGAAAAATCAACTCCGCTAAACCCGGCGTCTGTAAGATCAGCCTCTCTGACATCTGTTTTGCTTAAATTAGCCCCGCTTAGTTCAGCTTTGTAAAAAACTGCCTTTTGCAGACTCGCACCTTTGAGATTAGCGGCTATCAAATAGGCTCCGCTTAAATTGGCCCTATTGAGGTCAGCATTGATAAAAGTGGCTTCACCGAGTTCGGCATTACTAAGATTAGCTCCTCTGAGGTTTGCGCCATTGAAAGAAACTAAAAGAAAAACTGCTCCTACCATATTAGATTCGCTTAGATCGGTATTACTCAGATCGGCTTGACTGAGATATGCTCCAACGAGTTGGATTCCATTAAGGTTAGCTCCCCTCAAATCAACTCCTCTTAGATCAGCCTCATTAAGATCAGCCTGAGTAAGATCTGCTCCAGCGAGATTCCATTTTTCTGAAGGCATTTCTCCATGTACAACACTAATTTTTACAAGTTTTTCCCATGTTACAGCTCTAGTAAGCATTATTTATTTTATCCTATAAATACAATTTTTTCTGGCTGAATTGTCTGGCTGAATAACATTTTTTGTGAAGTGTTTACAAAAAAATGAAAGAATTGTTTCCACCCAAATTTCACAACTTATTTTTTCACATCTTACCGTAGTAGAGAATCAAAATATTCAATTGTCTTTTTCAAGCCTAGTTCTAAACTCACGGCGGGCTCCCATCCCAATTTTTTTGTAGCAAGTGTGATATTTGGCTGTCTTTGCCTGGGGTCATCATCGGGCAGGGGTTTCAATACAATCTTTGATTTTGTTCCTGTCAGTTCTATGATTTTCTGTGCCAGTTCAAGGATGGTAAATTCTACTGGATTGCCCAGATTTACAGGGCCGGTGAAGTCATCAGGACTATCCATAAGTCTGGAAAGGCCATTGATAAGATCATCGATGTAACAGAAACTTCTTGTCTGTCTTCCGTCACCAAAAACAGTGATATCCTTCCCTTCCAATGACTGTACGATGAAATTACTCACCACCCGTCCATCATTTGGATGCATTCTTGGACCATAGGTATTAAATATTCTTGCGACCTTTATTTTCAGGTTATGCTGCCGGTGATAATCGAAGAAGAGGGTCTCAGCACATCGCTTGCCCTCATCATAACAGGATCTTATTCCTACAGGATTTACATTACCCCAATAACTTTCTGGCTGAGGATGAATAACAGGGTCACCATAAACCTCACTTGTCGAAGCTTGAAGAATTTTTATCTTTAATCGTTTCGCCAATCCAAGCATATTGATGCTGCCATGAACAGAGGTTTTGGTTGTTTGAACAGGATCGAATTGATAATGTATGGGAGATGCAGGGCAGGCTAGGTTATAGATCTCATCGACTTCCACATAAAGCGGGAAACAGATATCGTGACGCAGGACTTCAAAATATGGATCATTTAAAAGATGGGCAATATTTCCTCTGCGCCCGGTATAAAAATTATCGATACAGAGGACTTCGTTCCCTTCCTTCAAAAGTAGTTCACAAAGGTGCGAACCGATGAATCCGGACCCACCGGTCACTAGAATACGCTTTTTCATAACGTTCATAATTATACTATGTCCTTCGCTATTTCACCACCTTAAGAATCATCCTAATCTCCTTTACAACATTGTTGAAATTTCTAAAAGCCTCGTCTAATTGCGATTTAGATATTTCTTTATTATTCAATTTTTGAGTCCAGAAAGGATCAAGAACATAATTCACACTTGCAACTTCAAAATCCACGTCAAGATATAATCCTAACGGTGAATTCGCATATCTGCCCTCTATCCATTCGCGATTTTTTGATTTTGAAAAAAGAGCAAGACTATCTGGCGTCACCACTCTTATATGTGTTGGGTCACTTAAAAATTCATCATGTCGCGGATGAGGAACAGCAACATGTATTTCTGCGCCCGATGAACATATCCTATACAACTCCTTAATGATACCAAAAAATACTGAATTTGTTTCCCCTAGATGTTCGAGCACATGATTCAGCAGGACTTCACAAACGCTGTTGGTTTCCCATGGCCATGGAAAAGTTTCCAGATCATGGCGAATATCAGGACTTCCGTATTTATCGACATTGATATAACCAGGTATTTGGTTTACTCCACATCCCAAATTTATTTTTAATAAAGCATTCATATCTGCACTCACAGTTTATGCTTATATTACTAAAACTGATGTGTTTTGTTTAATAATTTACCAATCTCGGTTTCAATGCGCGATAGCACAGATCCCCAGTCGCCTGGAAAAGGTTGGCGAAACAATTTCATTGTAGGATACCAAGGACTGTCTTCTCTCTTCAACATCCAGCGCCAGTCAGGTGCAAATGGCAGCATAGTCCAGACTGGTTTTCCCATTGCACCGGCCAAATGAGCTACAGCGGTATCTATTGAAATAATCAGATCAAGATTTGCTATAAGTGCAGCTGTATCTGAAAAATCTTTAATTTCTTCTGCATAATTGATAAGCTTCATTCCAACCGGCGGATATTTTGCCTGGATATCAGCTTTCCCCTTTTGTAAACTATAAAATGTAATGTCATTCATTTGTGCGAGAGAAGAAAATATCTCAAGCGAACAGGATTTTTTCTTTGGCAATCTATCAGTTGCCCATACTAATCCAATTTTTAGTGTAGCAATATCATTTTGAATTTTCTCTCTCCATTTTCTAACCAATGCGGGATCTGCAAACATATAAGGCACTTTTGCAGGAATAGTCTCAATCGTCGTGTTAAATACTAATGGGAGACTTAAAAGAGGGCAATGGACATCAAATGCAGGCCTTGGGCTGCCACATTCTATAATCTGATCTATCTCCTTAACATTTCTTAATAATGTCGTTAATGCTTTTGGACATTCAACAATTACCCTTGAGCAACGTTGTGCAAGTAAAGATACATATCGGATAAATTGCATGGTGTCACCAAATCCCTGTTCGCTATACAGTAGAATACTAAGCCCTGTAATATCAGAACCATCCCATTTTTCTTGAGAAAAGTTATAGGTTTGAGGAAGGCTATTTTGGTAAAGCTCTTTGACTTTCCAACGCCATTCGTATTCTTTCCAGCCTTCCTTAAAATTGCCAGACAATAATAGTGCATGTGACAAATTCCAGTGAGCATCTGCAAGGTTTGGATTAAACTTCAGAGCTTCTTGATAAATCATTATAGCGCTATCCAATTGTTGTTTATCATAAAAAGCAATCCCCATATTTATATATGCATCAAGAAGATTCGGGTCAAGCTGAATGGCTTTTTGAAAATATTTTATTGAAGCATCAGGTTTGTCCTGATCCTGAAAAACATTTCCCAAATTATAATATATAGCAGCGTTAAAAGGATCAATTTGCAAGGCTTTCCGATAATTAGTTACACATTCGTCAAATTGTTCTTTTTCCCGAAAGATATATCCTAAATTAAGATATATTTGAGGAATATTTGGATCAACCTGCAAAGCTTTTTGATACCATGTCATCGCTTCATCAAGTTGTTTCCTATCTTTAAAAATATTCCCAAGATTATAATATGCTTCAGCATTTGATGGGTTTAAGGAGAGTGATTCACTGATATGCTTTAATGCAAAATCATTATCCCCAAGTTGGTAATATATTACTCCAAGGAGATGAAGCGCTTCAGCATCGTTTGGGTTAATCTTCAGTATTTCTCTGCAGACATCCACTGCCTTTTGCAGATTTCCTGCATGATGGTGATCAACTGCTAACTGGAGAGCTTTATTGATAGTCATTATTTTTCATTAATAAGACATTGAATGTATTTGTTGTCTTATTTCTGAAAAAATCGTCTAGCTTCTTCGTCTTTACGCGTCATAGGCGCCCTGTGTTTTGTCGGAGGTTCTTGTTTAGTTAATGTCTCAGTTGTTATTTTACCTGGTTTTGCAGATGCCGGTGCATGTGAAGACTGTCCGGCTATTGTTGCCTCGCTTATCTTTGATCTATTGGGATTATGGACAGGAACTACCATTTTCTCTTCCCCCCGAACCATAACTATTTTATCTGCCTGAACCTCTTTCAAAATAAATCCACTCATCATATCGCCTTTTTTGAGAGTTGTTTGTCTCTTGCCTCTTCCAGCTGTGTTGCGAGGTACTTTTAAATCTTCGATATATGCAAGACTTGTTTCTGAAGTTATAAGTGTACCGAAAAGGATGAATTCAGGTTTTGGCAGAGGCACTTCTTCTTTTTTCTCAGGTGGTATCTTTCTTTCCGGGTGAAACAAATTGTTCTCTGATACAACGATATAATCAGATGACGAAGGGGGATGGGGTTCATCTAATGACTCAGTCTCTGAGAATATGGATTTTGTAATCGAAGGTAGTGTGTATTTCATTTTTGTGACAAACATCAGCAAAAATGTGTAATTCGCAAACAGCATAATTGTTATTATTAGAAGCAGATTTAACAGATTAATATTTCTCAGGAAATATTTAAATTTTATCATTTTATTCATATTTTATTTATATTAGCATAAAAATATTAGCATAAAAATTAAAAATGAAGCTTCTCTAACAATCATCAATACGTTTCATTCAAAATCTTCACTTAAATTCACCCTACCGCTTATGGTTTCTGCTAAAATCTCTTCATATTGACCTCTCGAACGAATATTGGTTCGTAGCCGAAAATAGCATTTAGATGATGAAGCATAGCGTGACTGCCTTGATCGCGCCATAAACTATTGATGATTTCATTTACCTGCTGGTATAAACCCAGCATTTTTTTTAGCGAGGTATACTTTTGTTTCTTTGGCATTCCTTCAGCAATTTCCCCAACCAGCCCAATCCACATCTGACAAACGCCCATGATAAAAAAGGGCCATGTTTTTCTCAATGATGGAGTCCAGTGACCATCGCTTGTGTCCTCAACGTTCGGTGCAATAATTTTTTCAGTATCTTCATAGATATCCTGAATGATTACATTCGACCGTTTCATTCTCTTCAAAAGCATGTCAGACCTTATGGTATTAAAGATCTGCTTTGCCTTTTCAGGAGAAGAGTAGAATGTTAGGCTAAATTGATGCCCTTCCTGATCCCTGGCCGCTCTCCTGTGGAAACGCCAGAAGATGATATTTTTTTTATTTTTATTTATAACAGGCAAGAGGATCCTGTGAGCAATAAATAAATCTATATGCCAGGAGGGTTCGGTATTTTCAGGCCATCTTATCCGGAATCGTGCATACCACCAAGACTTTACAACATATGACTCCTGTCGCATTGTTTAACCTCCCTTTCAAAATCCTGCTTGAACATAAGTTAAAAATATTTAAGGTCTGTTCAGACGATAACATGCAGGAATAATATTTTGCATGGCCTTATAAGGCCACGCAAAATCACAGATCAATCATGAGTTGATTGAAGTCTTCAAACTTCTGATTTTATTCTACCGGCACTTTTACATAATTCTTCAAAGGCTCTTTAAAAGGAACCTTTACGATAAGTATGCCATCTTTGAATGCTGCTTTTGCCAGGGAAGGATTCACAGGAGAAGGGAAAGACAAAGTGGCAACATAATCTGCATCTTCAGAAGGTGCAGTGAGATAGCATCCATTTTCATTCATCATCAGGTTAATATTTTCTTTATCCACTTGGACAAGTGAAAATTCCATAGTTAATTGCGACTGCACACCGTCAATTGAAACAATAACATCTACTGACTCTGTATATTTTTCTAACACTGGACTCACCTCCTTTATCTGTAATTGATTATAAAGATTGCCTTTTCAAACATGGGATTAATTATAAAACTCTTCATGAAATCTCTCAAGAAAATTATTAAGACCAATATAAAATCCATGGAAAAGAAATTTGTTATACTATAATTACCCTAACCAATAGGTAAGGTTTCAGATGTTCATAAATACAAACAATGACACTTGATAAAACATTACAATTAGCTATTCAGTATCATCAAACCGGGGACTTACAGCACGCAGAGCATTTCTACAAGGAACTATTACAATTTCAACCAGATAATTTCTATGCATTACACTATCTCGGAGTATTATATTATCAAACCAGGAATTATGATCCTGCAATTAACTATATCAAGAAAGCTTTACAGATCAATCCTCACGATTCTCATGCATATTATAATCTTGGAACAGTTTTTAAAGACCAAGGACAGCTTGATGAGGCGGTAATCTATTTCCAAAAGGCACTTGAATATAATTCTGCAAATCATGATGCATATGTTAATTTGGGTATAGTTTTAAAAGATAAAGGAAATCTTGATGAGGCAATAAACTGTTATCAAAAAGCCATTCAGCTTAATCCTGACCTTACTGCTGCACATTACAATTTAGGATATATCCTGCAGATTAAAAACAATCTTGATGAAGCGATAATCCATTATCAAAAAGCCATTCAGCTTAATCCTGACCTTACTGCTGCACATTACAATTTAGGATATATCCTGCAGATTAAAAACAATCTTGATGAAGCGATAATCCATTATCAAAAAGCCATTCAGCTTAATCCTGACCTTGCTGCTGCTTATATAAATTTGGGCTTATTATTTTATGATAAAAGATTATTTGACAAAGCAATAAAATGTTATCAAAAAGCGTTACAGCTTAACCCGAAGTCTGCTGATACTTATAATAATCTTGGAGTTATCTTTAAAGAAAAAAAGCAATTTGATGAAGCGATAGACTGCTATCAGAAAGCCTCACAGATCGATCCAAATCTTCCAGATACATACAATGGGTTAGGATCTGTACTTAAAGAAAAAGGAAGATTTGACGAAGCAATAGAATATTATCAAAAAGCGTTACAGCTTAATCCGGATTTTCATAGTGCTTATAATAACCTCGGTGTTGTTCTAAAAGAAAAAGGGCAGCTTGATAAGGCTATTGATTGTTTCAATAAAGCTTTACAGCTTAACCCAAACTCTGCCGAAGCTTATAATAACCTTGGCGTCATTTTCAAAGACAAGGGGCAACTTGATGATGCGACAACCAGTTATCAAAAAGCTCTGAATTGCAATCCAAAACATGTCATGTCATTATGCAATCTTGGGAACGTACATACAGATCAAGGAAAACTTATGGAAGCAGAATATTATTATAGGCTCGCTATACAGATAGAACCGGATTTTGCTTCCTGTTACAGCAATCTTCTCATGATGATGAATTATACATCACACTATAGTGCACAAGCTATTTTCACTGAACATCTCCAATTCGCAAAACAGATTGCAGAACCTTTGGGGTCTGTTGTTTTGCCACACACGAATGACCCTTCACCTTCTCGCAGGCTGAAGATCGGATATGTTTCCCCTGACTTCAGAAGACACTCTGTTAAATATTTTTTAGAACCCGTGCTGGCTTCACATTCTCATGAACAATTTGAAGTATTCTGCTATTCCGATACCCTTATACCGGATAGCATTACAAAACGCCTGCAGGAATACTCAGATCAATGGCGTAACATAGTTGGGGCCTCAGATGAAAAGGTTGCTGAATTAATACGAAAAGATGGAATTGACATTCTCATAGACCTTGCAGGACATACAGGGCAGAACAGGATGTTATTGTTTGCCCGTAAGCCTGCGCCTATTCAGGTAAGCTGGTTAGGATACCCTAATACAACAGGGCTTCGGACCATAGACTACCGGCTTGTTGATGAATATACAGATCCACCCGGATTAACAGATCAGTTCTATACAGAAAAACTCCTGCGACTGCCAGAGAGTTTTCTGTGTTATCTGCCTGATAAAGACTGCCCTGATATCAGTGAACTTCCCGCTCTGACAGCCGGAAAGATAACATTCGGCTCTTTTAACTATTTTCCCAAGGTATCACCTGAAACTGTTGCACTCTGGTCAAAAATATTAAAAACAATACCTAATTCCCGTCTGATTATGAAGGCACTTAATTTTTCTGACAGGACGACCTGTCAATATGCACTGGAGATGTTTGCAGAACATGATGTTAGTGCTGAACAGATTACATTAGTATCTCTGAAACCCTCTTACAGAGAACATCTTGTTTTGTACAACAGCATAGACGTAGGTTTGGACACATTTCCATATAATGGGACGACCACAACATGTGACGCTTTATGGATGGGAGTCCCTGTCATTTCGCTTTTAGGAGATACTCATGCATCTCGCGTTGGGAAAAGTATTTTGTCAAATATCGGACTCTCTTATCTTGTTGCAAAATCACCGGATGAATATCTGGAGATAGCTATCAATCTATCAAAGGATCTGTCCCGATTACAGTCATTACGTGAAAACTGCCGGTATATGATATTACATTCACCACTAACTGATGCAAAGCAGTTTACTGCAAACCTTGAGCAATGCTATCGTATTATATGGGAGCGGTGGTGCATGAAAGCTATTAGCGAAGGATTGCCACATTTAAAGGTTTAAATAATGAATATTAATGAGGATATTCAGACGGCTTTCGAGCATTATCAATCAGGGAACTTACAGCTCGCGAAGTCCATTTCTAAGAAAATAATATTTGAACAGCCTGATAATTCTGAAGTTCTGCTCTTTCTTGGGATCATATATATACAGCTTGAACAATATGACCGTGCTGTTGAGCATATTAAAAAAACAATCAAACTAAATCCAGAAAACGCTTATGCCTATTTTCACCTCGGGAATGCCCTGAGAGGACAAGGGCAATCCTCTGATGAAGTAATAACAGCCTATGAGAAAGCCTTAGAGATCAAGCCTGATTTTGCAGAGGCCAGCAATAATCTGGGGAATATCCTTAAAGGGAAAGGTCAACTAAATGAAGCTGTAACATACTATCAGAAAGCGACTGAAATCAACCCGGATTTTGCTGATGCTTATTATAATCTCGCTAATGCCTTAAGAGATAAGGAAGATCTTGAAAACGCTAAGACGAATTATCAGGAAGCAATCGAGATTGATCCGGACTTTGCAGATGCATACTATAACCTCGGCCATATATTTTCAAGAGAAAAAAATCATGATGAAGCCATATATTGTTATCAAAAAACAATAGAGCTTATTCCCGATTCCCCTGAAGCATACAACAGTATAGGTAACGCCTTTCAGGAAAAAGGGCTATACAATGAATCTATAGATTCCTACTCCAAAGCTCTGCAGCTTGATCCTTCTTTTGCTGTGGCTTATTACAATATGGGAGGCACATACTATATACAAGGTTTATATGATGAGGCCTCAGCCGCTTACGATAAGGCTATTGAGTGCGCTCCCAACTTCATTAAGGCTCAATGGGCAAAATGTTTCTCGCAACTTCATATAATCTATCCTGATGAAACAAGCATACACGCTACACGTAAAAAATATCATGATGAACTTATAAAATTAAGCAATATTATACCGCTGGCAACTCCCGAAAATATTCAAAATGCAGTTGAGGCAATTGGTACACTTCAGCCTTTTATTTTGGCCTGTCACGGCTTGAATGACCGTGACTTGCAGCAACTATACGGCAACCTCGTATACCGGATAATGTCATTGAAATATCCGGAATGGACAAATCCGCCCACTATGCCATCTTATACAACTGACAATCCTGTACGTATTGGAATAGTATCCAGATTTTATTACTACCATTCTAACTGGAAAATACCCATTAAAGGATGGGTCGAAAATATAGGTAAGAACAGATTCGATCTCTTTGGTTATTACACCGGAAAAACAAATGATGAAGTAACTGAAACTGCCAAGAAATGTTTCAGCCATTTTAAAAAGAACCCCGATTCTTTCGAGAACTTATGTAAAACTATTCAAGACGATAATCTTCATGTACTGCTCTACCCGGAAATAGGCATGGATCCAATGACCCTACGGCTTGCTTCACTCAGACTGGCTCCTGTACAGTGTGCTTCATGGGGACATCCGGATACATCAGGTCTTCCGACCATCGACTATTACCTGAGCAGTGAACTGATGGAGCCTCCTGATGGAGATTTACATTATACTGAACAACTAATTCGTTTGCCCAATCTCTCAGTCTTCTATACTCCATTAGATTTTTCTGATTTAGAAATCAGTCGTGAAACTTTTGAACTGCCTGCAAACTCGGTCATCTATTTTTGCTGTCACTCCCTGTTCACGCACCTTCCCCAATATGATGATTTTTATCCACTCATTGCGCAGCAGGTCAGCAATAGCAAATTTGTTTTTATCTCAGACACAAGCAAAATAATTACAGAACAATTTCGTTCAAAGATTCACCGAGCATTTGATCGTTTCAAGATGAATGCTGAAGACTATATCATTTTTTTACCTCGTCTTGATGCTGATCACTATCACGCATTAAACTGTCTTTCTGACGTTTTCCTGGATACGCCTGGATGGTCCGGAGGCAACTCTACTTTTGAGGCTATAGCCTGCAATTTACCTATTGTAACTCTCCCCGGAAAGCTTATGCGTCAGCGACACTGCTATGCTATTCTAACAATGATGGGACTGACGGAAACCATTGCTAATACGACACAAGAGTATGTTGATCTGGCTGTCCGCCTCGGAAAAGACAGGGAATATCGTAAAAACATATCAGAAAAGATCGCAGCAAATAAGCATCGTATCTATCATGACAGTGAATGTGTTACAGGTCTTGAAGAGTTCCTTATTAGCGCTGTAAAAAAACGTTATAATAAATAAAATTAAAATATATAAAACCCTTCTTATCACTTATAGATAAAATTGACTGCAAAATAACTATTGGTAAACAATCGGCAGATTTATTAGCTTAAGCAATGAATAGCGCCAAGACAATTCAGTTAGTTCTGAAGCATTACTACTCCGGGAATTTAAAAGAAGCCGAAAATCTCTGCAAAAATATTATAGTGAAACAACCTAACAACCCAGAAGTGCTTTTTTTTCTCGGAATTATATATGCCCAATCAGGAAACAATGATTCAGCAATTCATTATCTGAAAAGATCTTTAGAGTTTAATGCGATCAATGCTGATGCATTGCTTGCTCTCGGCGTGGCTTACCAGCAAAAAGGAATGATCGATGATGCTTTCCATTGCTTTAATAAAACCATTGAGCTTAACCCAAAAAATCCCGAAGCATATTATTATCTTGCCCTATTTTTTCACAATTCACATCAACTTGATGAAGCTGTATCTTACTATCGAAAAGTTTTAGAACTGAATCCGTGCCTGTTTGATACATACAACAGGCTTGGCAACGCCCTCCAGGAAAATAAACAATTTAATGAAGCTATCAGCTATTACCAGAAGGCAGTGCAAAATAACCCGGCTGATCCTACCGGATATATAAACATAGGTATCGCCCTGCATAATAAAGGCGAGTTTGATAAAGCAGATTCTCAGTTTCAAAAAGCTTTATCACTTAACCCGAACCTTGAAATTGCATATAATTACAGAGGCTTGTCCCTGATTTATCAGTGCAGGATCGGGGAGGCTATAAAAAGCTTTGAGGCATCACTAAGAATAAATCCTTATTCTGTAACAGCACTCGTTAAACTTGGTCATTTATTTGAAGAGCAGGGGAAAGTACACGAAGCTGAAACATATTACAGGCGTGCGATGCAAATTCAACCGAATTATATCATTCCATATGAAGCTCTTTTAATGAATATGCAGTATAATCCCCATAATAATGCCCAAACCATATTTAATGAGCATGTGAAATATGCAAAGCAATTTCAAAAACCTTTACAAACTGCTGTTACTCCTCATAATAATTACAGAACCATCAAAAGACCTATCAGGATTGGCTATGTTTCTCCCGACTTCAGAAGACATTCAGTCGCATATTTCATTGAACCGGCGATTGCCGCTCACAGCAGAGAAAGGTTTGAGGTATTCTGCTATTCCGATGTGCTGGACCAGGATGATGTAACAAAGCGTCTTCAGGGATATACTTGTCAATGGCGAAATATTGCAGGTATATCAGATGAAAAGACTATTGATTTGATACAAAATGATGGTATCGATATCCTTGTTGATCTTGCCGGATATTCAGCTAATAATCGTATGCTCTTGTTTGCACGGAAGCCTGCCCCTGTTCAGGTCTCGTGGATCGGATATCCTTCAACCACGGGTCTTACAAATATAGACTATAAGATCGTTGACTGTTACACTGATCCTCCTGGTATGAGCGAACAGTTTTATACCGAAAAACTGATAAGGTTGCCGGATTGCTTTCTGTGTTATCTTCCAGACAGGGAGAGTCCAGAGGTTGGCCCTATTCCTGTCCTGACATCAGGTCATATCACATTCGGTTCCTTCAATAATTTTCCAAAAGTTTCTTCTAAAACCATTGAACTCTGGACGAAGATCCTGAAATCAATTCCCGGTTCGCACCTGGTTCTGAAATCATCATGCTTTACTGACAGATCAACCCATGAGTATGCGACAAGTCTGTTTGCTCAGCAAGGCATAGATGCTGGACGGATAGATCTCTTTGGCTGGCAAACATCGACCAGAGGACATCTGGGAATTTACAATCGTATAGATATCGGACTCGATCCGTTCCCTTACAATGGTACGACTACGACATGTGAAGCATTGTGGATGGGAGTGCCTGTCATAACCCTTTCCGGAAATACCCATGCATCCCGTGTCGGGATGAGCCTCCTGTCAAATGTCGGTCTCCCTGAGCTTGTTGCCGGAACACCTGATGAATATGTAGAGATTGCGGTAAAACTTGCGGAGGATCTCAACAGATTACAGTTGATCAGGAAAAGATTAAGGGATATGATGTCAAAATCAGTTTTGACTGATTCAAAACGTTTTATCTCTTCATTGGAAGCATCTTATAGGAAGATATGGAAGGACTGGTGTGATAACTGATGTGCATTTAACAGAAATATGGACATAGATAAGGCAATCGAAACAGCTAACGAACAATATCAATCCGGAAATTTGATCCAGGCAGAATTTATTTGCAGAGACATATTGAAAGCTCACCCTGCTAATGTTGATGCCATGCACCTTCTCGGAGTAATATGCTATCAGTCAAATAACTATGATTCAGCAATATTACATATCAGTGAATCAATCCGATTGAACCCATCCAATTCCGAGGCATACTATAACTTAGGAAATTCTTTCAGAGCAAAAGGAGATCTCGATGAGGCTATAACTTGCTATCAGAAGGCTCTGCAAATAAATCGTGATTTTGTTGAAGCACACTTTAACTTAGGAATAACATTTCATGATAAAGGGCGAATTGATAAAGCAATAACCTGCTATCAAAAGGCAGTGCTTCTTAACCCGGAACATGCAGATGCTTATTATCATTTAGGAACTGCTTACCAGGGGAAAAATCTTCTCAATGAAGCACTAATATCTTACCAAAAAAGTCTGCAACTGGATAGAGATAATGCTGATGCATATCATAATGTAGGGTATATTTTTCAGACAAGGGAACAATTTGACGATGCGATAATTTATTTCAAAAAAGCCTTAAATGCAAATCCCAAACATACTCTGTCCCTTTATAGTTTAGGAATAGTTTTTCATAAGAAAGGGCGCCTTGATGAAGCTGCAACTTATTATCAAAGAGCTCTTGAATTAGATCCAAATCTTATAGCCGTCTACTACTACCTTGGGACTATTTTTCAGGGGGAAAAACAACTTGATAAAGCGATAATATGTTATAAGAAGGCTATTGACCTTAACCCGGATCGTGCAGCTCCTTACTATAGTATGGGCGTTGCCCTGCAGGAACAAGGGAAGATAAATGAGGCGTTGAATGCTTATGATAAGGCTATCAAGCACAATCCTTCCTTTGTATTAGCACGCTGGGTTAAATGTATGTCGCAGATACCCATTTTTTATCCTGATCAGTCAAGTATTGAAAGTTCCCGTGAGCTATATCAGGAAGAACTTATAAAATTACGGGACACAATCTCTCTTAATTCTCCAAATGATATATCACTTGCCTCTGAAGCTATTGGTCAAAAGCAACCATTCTTTTTAGCATACCAGGGGTTGAACGACAGAGAACTGCAGAAAATGTATGGTGAATTGGTCTGTAAAATCATGTCAGCAAAATATCCACAATTTGCTGAGCGTCCACCTATGCCTCTTCATTTGCCGGGAGAGCCGCTCCGGATTGGTGTTGTTTCAGGATTTTTTTATTACCACGCTTCATGGAAAATTCCGATAAAGGGATGGATTGAGAACATTGATAAAAATCGTTTTCGCCTTTTTGGTTATTATACCGGCAAAAAAAAAGATAAAGAAACCGCTATTGCCAGACAATGTTTCAGCCGCTTCGTTGAGGACGTTCATTCTTTTGAAGAACTTTGCGAGATTATTCTAAATGATAATCTTCACGTCCTTATCTACTCCGAAATCGGCATGAACCCGATTTCAATAAAACTTGCTGCACTGAGGTTATCCCCTGTCCAGTGTGCGTCCTGGGGACATCCTGAAACTTCCGGTCTTCCTACCATTGATTATTTTCTCAGTAGTGATTTGATAGAACCACCTGATGCGCAAAAGCACTATACAGAGCAACTTATCCGTTTGCCGAAACTATCCTTTTATTACTCATCACCCGAAATTCAACACATAAAAGCAAGCCGTGAAACCTTAGAGCTGCGTCCAAAATCCATCGTTTATCATTGCTTTCAATCACTATATAAGTTCTTGCCACAATATGACGATGTATTTCCCAAAATTGCCCAACAGGCCGGAGATTGTCAATTTCTGTTCGTTTCCCATCCTTACATAAACTCAGTCATAGAACAGTTTCAAACGAGAATCAACTGGGCATTTGATCGTTTTCATCTCGACCCTAATGATTATGTTGTATTCCTGCCGCCCCTTGCCCCAGAGTCATATCAATCACTCAATTATTTGTCCGACATCTTTCTGGACCCAATAGGGTGGTCAGGATGTAATTCTGTTTTAGAAGCATTGTCCTGCAATCTGCCGGTTGTTACTCTTCCTACGAAGCTGATGCGAGGGCGGGAAGGCTCTGCTATTCTAACAATGATGGGAGTTACCGAAACCATTGCTGCAACTCCTGATGACTATATAATGTTAGCGGCAAAGCTTGGCAAAAACCCTGCTTGGAGAAAACAAATTTCAGATAAAATTGCTGCTCATAAGCACCTCGTATATCGAGATAAAATCTGTATAAAAGGCCTTGAGAACTTTCTTGAACAGGTAGTAAACGAGAAATTAAAGGATCGTTCCAAACAGAAGCAATGAATATTAACGAAGCTCTTCAATTAGCCCTCCGGAAATATCAGGCAGGAGATTTATCTCTTGCAGCAACTATTTATCTGGAAATAATAAAATTTCAACCTGATAATGTTAATGCCTTGCTCATGCTTGGAATAACATACGTCAAATTGCGCAATTATGATGCTGCTATAAACTGTTTCAATGAAGCAATTAAAATCAACCCATCTTTTACTGAAGCATATTATAATCTGGGAAATGCTTTAAGAGACAAAAAACAATTTGACGATGCTTTAACCTGTTATCAGAAGGTCCTGCAATTAAATCCCGGCTATGCTGATGCATATGTTAATCTTGGGATTATCAATCGTACAAAAGGACTTTTTAGTGAAGAGATTATATGTTATCAGAAAGCGATAGAGATTAACCCGAATTCTATTGAAGCATACTACAACTTAGGAAATGCATTATTGGACAATGAGCAATTCAATGATGCCGCAGTCTGTTACCAATATGTCCTTCAGATAAACCCCAATATTATTCAAGTATATATTTATTTAGGACTCATCTTAAGAATTACAGGACGTCTTAACGAAGCTCTGACCTGCTATAAGAAGGTCATACAGCTTAACCCGAACTATGCTGAAGCACATTGGCAAATGGCAAATATTCTTTTATTGATGGGAGATTTCAGGCACGGATGGAAAGAATATGAATGGCTATGGAAAACAGAAGATTATGAAAATCGCAAACGCAGTTTTTCTCAACCTTCATGGCACGGACAAGATATCAAGGGATTAACTATTTTGCTTTATGCAGAATATGGGTTCGGAGATACCATTCAATTTATTCGCTATGCGCCATTGGTTGCGCAGCTTGGCGCTACAGTAATAGTTGAATGCCAGAAAGAATTGACATCATTACTGAAATCCGTAGAAGGTATACAGAATGTTATTTCGCATGGGGAAACACTTCCTGGTTTTGATATACATTGCTCTTTAATGAGGCTGCCCATTATATTTGATACGGCACTCGAGAATATACCGGCTAATATACCTTATATGACTGCAAATCCCGCATTAGTTGAGAAATGGCGCAACAGAATTCTCCATGATGATTCTAAACTTAAAATAGGCTTGGTTTGGGCTGGAATATCCATGCCACGTAAATATTGTTCCCTTGAAGCATTTGCGCCATTTGCGCAGCTTAAGGATATTACATTTTATAGTTTGCAGAAAGGGAAGAACAAAGATCAATTAAAATATCCACCAAAAGACATAAAACTTATTGATTATACGGAAGAATTTTATGACTTCTCTGATACTGCAGCCTTTATAGAGAACCTTGATCTGGTCATATCTATTGATACATCTGTCGTACATTTGGCCGGCGCAATGGGCAAGCCTGTATGGACATTAATTCCCTTTGTTCCTGATTGGCGATGGTTTTTAAACCGAGAAGACAGTCCGTGGTACCCTACTATGAGGCTTTTCCGTCAGCCCGCGCTTGAAGATTGGGTAAGTGTCATTGCTAAAATTTTGGATAAACTATAAAACCGCAGGAAAACCATTAAAAAACATATAATATGTTTATTATTTAGAGCATATAATTATACATTGCATATTTATGAAATCATTAATAAAAATAGGAACGGTTATAAGCTATTGCACCTTGGATTATAGATTCATAAAACTCTGTACTGATCAGGTGAGACCTTTTTCATCACAAATAATTATAGTTTCTGCTGATCATTTTTTTGACGGTACTCCTGAAAACAGCGAATTATTGAAAAAAACATATACGGAAGTCCATGGCGTAGATATGATCGGATATAAATGGCAGGAAAATCAACCAAAGTATTGGCACAATATGGCAAGATGGATTGGATTGCAATATCTTAAGAATAATATCGACTTCGTTTTATTTTTAGATGCTGATGAGATAGCAGATAACAAATTTAATGAATGGCTTGAAAGAGAAACTTTTTTCTCACAATATGATGCTTTCTTGTTCTTATGTTACTGGTATTTCAGAGAACCGAGATATAGGGCTAAGACATGGGAGAAAGCAGGCTTATTGGTTAGAAAAAACAAGCTTACAAGGGACAATATATTTACAACAGGTGAAAGAGAGGGTATCGTATATTCTACTCTTCCAAACGCTGCCCTTATTAATGGGATGGACGGACGTCCAATGGTCCATCACTATAGTTGGGTCCGAACAAAAGAAGAAATGCTCAAAAAAGTAAAGAGTTGGGGCCATAGGGATGATATAGAATGGGAAAGGCTTGTTGAAGAAGAATTTAAACGTGATTTCACCGGAACAGATTTTGTTCCTGGGCATCATTATGAATATGAAACAATAGAGCCAATACACGATATTAAGCTGCGAAATTTTGAATAATATTACATCAACATAGAAACTACTTATGGGCACTATACTTAGTATGGCAATATCTTAAGTACAAAATAATAATGATTCCCATCCCGAATACAACACTTTGCTGTATCGATTGTGATAACTATTTGCTCTCAATGAAGGCATTGAAGCATTCATTAAAGTTTTGCAGTTTTGATAGAGTATTGTTTTTGACCGACAGAAAAGTTGATTTAGAAGAGATTAAAATCATACAGATATCTCCTATTCAGTCAAAGACAGACTATTCTTCTTTTGTAATCAAAGAATTGAATAACTATATTGAGACCGATTTTATTCTTCTTATGCAATACGATGGTTTTATCATTCATCCTGATTCATGGACATCTGAATTCCAAAAATATGATTATATCGGTGCAAAATGGGCATACACAGATGAATTAAATGTTGGGAATGGTGGATTTTCATTACGTTCTAAACGTCTCTTGCAAGCATTAAGTAAGGAGAATTTTTCTCTTGAGCCTGACCCCTTTAAAAAAGGTGAGGATCATTTTATATGCAGACAATATCGAAGATTTCTTGAAAAACAATATGATATAAAATTTGCTCCGGAAGCACTTGCCGATCGTTTCTCTTACGAGTGCTGCAATCCAGTTGGCAATCCATTTGGTTTCCATGGTTTCTTTAATATGTGGAGGTATATAGAGGCTCAAGATCTTGAAAACTTTATTAACTTGCTTTCACCAAAATCACTTTCCACAATTAACACACTTAGGTTAGGTATAAATTATCACAAAATGAAACAGTTTGAACAAGCTGAAATTATCTATCGCAAAATAATGCAATATTGGCCTGATAATACCGTTGTTCTCATATTGCTTGACATGATATACAAAAGGACCGTGCCCGATATTTAAGTCTCGAAGAGTTTTTTGCATATGAACTTTTATATAAAAAAACATTCAAAATCAATGAGCATGCTGAAACAGGCAGGCATACATATATTTTCTATATCATGATATGAGTATCACATCAATGATCCAGTCAGCTTTTAAATATCATCAAAAAGGAAATTTAACGCAGGCAGAACTCCTTTATAAAGAGATATTACAAAAGCAACCGGCAAACTTTGACGCTTTGCACATGCTTGGTGTTTTATATTTTCAAAAATGCAACCACGATTCCGCAAAGTCATATTTAGAAAAAGCACTTCGAATAAATAATACCAATGCCTTTGTATACTTTCATTTAGGGAATCTTTTTCAACAAACAGAACAATTCAATGAAGCCATACAATATTACCAGAAAGCGCTTCAAATAAATCCGCAATTTGCTGATGCTCATTTTAACCTGGGACTTGCTTTTCAGGAAAAAGGGCAACTTGATGAAGCTATAGTTTCTTACCAGAAAGCTGTTCGATTGAATCCGGAACATGCCCATGCATATTACAATCTCGGAAACTCTTTTATGATACAAAACAAACTCGATGAAGCAATCGAAAACTATAATTGTGCAATTAAGATTAATCCCCGTTATGCAGATGCGCTCCTGAATAAAGGCTTTGCACTTTATATGCAGGGGAAATTTGAGGAAGCTCTGAAATGTTATCAACTCTCATTAAAAATAAATCCAAATTCCACAGAATCATACAGCAACCTTGGAAATCTCTTGAAAGACCTGGGGCAAATGCATGATGCCGAATTATGTTTCAGGCATGCTCTTCAACTAAAACCGGAACATTCAATGTATTACAGCAATCTCCTTCTGGCAATGATCTACAATCCTTTCTATGATTCACAGACTGTTTATGCAGAACATCTCCGATTTGCAAATAAGATCGCAGATTCATTGTCCCATGCTATTCTTTCCCATTCCAATGAGCGCGCAACTGATCGCAGGCTTAAGATCGGATATGTCTCCCCTGACTTCAGAAAGCATTCAGTGGCCTGTTTTATTGAAGCCATACTTCCCTTTCATAACAGACAACATTTTGAGGTTTTTTGCTATTCTGATGTTCTGAATCACGATGAAGTAACAGAGCGTTTTAAGGGATATACGGATCACTGGCGAAATATTGAAGTGATATCAGACGAAAAGGTTTCTGAGTTAATACGGAATGATAGCATCGACATCCTTGTTGATCTTGCAGGGCACACCTCCGGCAACAGGCTGCTGGTATTTGCCCGAAAACCAGCGCCCGTACAGATCACCTGGATAGGATATCCTGCCACCACAGGACTTTCAGCAATGGATTACAAAATTGTTGACAGTTATACTGATCCGTCTGGAATAACAGAAGAGTTTTACACAGAGA
>VGWX01000049.1 GCA_016873615.1 Nitrospira sp.
GATCCTATCTTCAGAAAGAATAGCCCGAGTTTCCAGAGGGATACTCCGGCTACACCCGCAGCAGAAACTGTAGCGACCGCAGTTGTATTGCCGTCTATCAAAAGGCCTGTTGTTTGAAGAGAGGTGAGAACAAACCAGCCGGTAATGTTTTTGTATGTTTTATTTCTGAATGTATACAGGATGATGCCAGTTACACCGCCCAGAAGTAGGGCGAACACTTCGTTAATTCCTAATAGTGACGCTACTGCTACACCGCTGCCTAAAATAGTTAAAGAAGCTGTCTTTGCTGCTGTTTTTCCTAATCGCACAACAGCCACAAGGATAATGGATATGACAACAGGTTTTATACCGAACAGGAAGTGTGAAACCTGGGGTAATGCGCCAAATTTCATATATGCCCATGCAAAGATGCCAGTAATTATTACTGCAGGCAGGATAAACGACAGGCCTGAAACTATGAGACCGGAAAGGCCGGCCCTGACATATCCGATATGCATAACCATCTCGGTCGAGTTAGGCCCCGGTATAAGGTTTGTCGCTCCAATAAGGTCAAGAAAATGTTCTCTTGTAAGCCATCTTCTCCTGTTTACAACCTCTTCTTCCATAATGGCAATATGGGCAGCTGGACCGCCAAAGGCAACAGTGCCGAGTTTTAGAAATAATCGCATTAAATCAAAAATGTTTTTTCTCATCATAAATAAGTTTAATAAAATTTCTTGACAAAATAAATATATATTAATATATTCAAATATAAGAATATATTAATATGGAGGGATCAATGCTTTCATTGGGACAGAAGGTGGACATATTAAAGGTGATTGCACACCCTGTAAGAATCAGAATCCTTGAAGAACTGGCAAAGGGTGTGAAATGTGTGAGTGATTTTGAGGAATTTCTTGAGATACGACAATCGAACATATCCCAGCATTTTACCCTGCTCAGGCATTTTGGAGTTGTTGACTACTATATGGATGGCAGGCTCAGATGCTATTTTCTCGTGAATCCGCTGATTCCTGAGCTTCTTGAACTTCTCCGTAAGGATTACTGTGAATCCCTTCCCAGACCAGCGTGCTGTCCTGTTACGAAAAAGGGGGTATATCCGGGCGAACGGAAAAGATAAGGAGGAAAACAGTATGGTCAAGATAACTGTATATTCCAACCGGCCTGCAGGGAAACGTTGAACTAATCTCTGTGCTTTGGCCGGGAGGGTCAAAGAAAAATATACGGATAAGGTGGAGTTTGAAACCGTTTACTCCGGTTTTCTGGGTTTCGGTCATAAGGGCGATGCAATCAAGCCACCCAATATCGCAGTTGATGACACATTGCTTGGCAGCGAACCCACTTATGAAGACATTGAGAAAGCAGTTATAGAAAAGCTTACTTAGGAGTTGCATTTCATACATCAGATAAAGTTATCGGATACGACAACCATTTTGGTACAAGAACAGGGGGCAAGAGTATGAAAAGAATAGTGCATATGGGTTTTATATTGTTCCTTTTTCTGATCCATGCTACTCAGGCACGATCAGAAACTCAAAATCCTGCAAATGCCTGGGACAAAGTTGTTGCTGAAGCAAAAAAGGGAGGCTATCAGCTTGTAACTCCTGAGGAACTTCAGAGAGAATATCTCAAGGATTTAGAAGCTTTTCTTTTTGTTGATGTAAGACAGGAGTGGTCGTATCAGATGCAGCACATTAAGGGATCATTACATATTGGTTTTGCTCCCATATGGTGGAATCAGTACTCTCCCATGATGCGCTCTGATATGAAAAAACTGCTTGGCCCTGAAAAGGATAAGAAGTTTGTCTTTTACTGAGACGGCTTAACGTGAGTGAGAAGCCACGGCGCAGCCAGTTTGGCTGTAAAACTTGGATATAAGAATGTATACCGTTTTGCCCAGGGCCTTCCGGCGTGGAAGGAGATGGGTTTGCCTTTTGAGTCAGGGCAGGCATCTTATGGAGCGTCCGGAAGACAGAAAGGTATTTCGGCGGTTGTTGGGACAGGCTTCATCCTGACGCTCCTTGGAGTATTTTTGGGAGGGATAGCACTCAATCTTACTCCTTGTGTGTATCCACTGATACCAATCACCGCCTCCTATTTTGGGGGACGAAGTGAAACGGGCGAACGGCAGGGATATCTTCTCCTCCACGGGCTTCTCTATATCCTTGGACTATCGGTTATGAATTCAGCCATAGGAGTTTCAGCAGCATTGACCGGAAAACTCATGGGATCATTGCTTCAGCATCCGGCTGTGCTTATTTCTGTGTCAACTGTACTGCTCCTTATGGCTCTTAACTTTTTTGGGTTATGGGAACTTCGGCTGCCGAGTTTTATGAGCTCCGCCGTATCAAAATCCCATACGGGCTATACTCAGTCACTCTTTATGGGACTCACAATCGGCATCGTTGCCGCTCCCTGCATCGGACCATTCATTATAGGGCTTCTGACCTTGGTTGCCCAGAAAGGCGATCCTCTTTACGGCTTTCTCATATTTTTTACGCTAAGTATCGGTCTCGGACTCCCATTGTTCATTCTATCAATATTTGCCGGAAATCTCAGCAAGCTTCCCCGTTCAGGTGAATGGCTGATATGGATCAGAACTTTATTCGGCTGGATTATGCTTGCCATGGCCGTGTATTTTGTAAAACCGCTCATCCCGGGACATGACACAGGAACCTTTATACTGGCTTTAATTGCTCTGGCAGCAGGTGTCCATCTTGGTTTTATAAGTAAAACAGGGAAAAACTTTCGGACTTTCATCATGATAAAAAGAACTGTCGGTATTTTAGCGATAGTATTGTGTCTCTCTCTTGCAGGGTCTGTTCTCTTACGGGGGGCAGGGGTGTCCTGGCAGCCATATTCTCAGGAAGTATTCACAGAAGCAATATCAGCCAAGAAACCAATAATAATCGACTTCTACGCAGACTGGTGCACGCCCTGCAGAGAATTGGACAAAAAGACATTCCACGATAAGGATGTAGTAAAAGAAGCTGACAAATTCAGCATGATCAAGGTTGACGTCACAAAAGAAGCCAAACCTGATGTTCTGCAACTCTTGAAGAAATATGATGTGAAGGGTGTCCCGACTGTGATATTCCTTGATTCTGAAGGAAATGAAATAAAGGAATTACAGATTGTTGACTATGTTCCAGGAAAAGAATTTCTGCCAAGAATGAAAAAGGCATTAGGAGAGTGAACCGCATGAAGCTAAAGAAAATAGTCATTCTGATAGTGATTGCCGGATTAATCGTTGCGGTTAAGGTATTTGGACTCGACCAGTACCTCACCCTTTCGTATCTGAAGGGATCATTAGATACATTGAAAGCTCTCTACAGAGATCACTCGCTTATGGTTATAGCAGGCTATTTCATTATTTACGTTCTCACAACTTCTCTTTCCCTGCCGGGCGCCTCTCCGTTAGGTATTGCCGGAGGAGCGCTGTTCGGTTTCTGGACGGCGACAGTCGTTGTCTCTTTTGCAAGCACTATCGGCGCTACACTGGCATGTCTTGTTTCCCGGTTTCTTTTAAGGGACTGGATACAGAATAAATTCGGAGACAAAATTGCAAAGATTAATGAAGGGATTGAAAAAGAAGGGGCATTTTATCTGTTCACACTCAGGTTGATACCGGTATTTCCTTTTTGGCTGATCAACCTCGCAATGGGTGTTACAAAGATGCCGCTTTTCAAGTTCTATTGGGTATCTCAGATAGGGATGCTTGCGGGAACTATGGTCTTTGTGAATGCCGGGAAAGAACTGGCAAAGATTGAGTCCGTCAAAGGGATTCTCTCTCCGAGTCTGATTATCTCGTTTGTTCTCATCGGAATCTTTCCAATTACTGTAAAGAAACTGATAGCTTTCTACCGCTCAAAGAGGGGAAAGACTTCCGGCGCTCCCGGGGATGTTCCTTGAGGCGCCCCATGGGGAAGTATGAAGAAATAACAAAGGCGAGACAAACCCTGGAGTTGCCCGAGTTCGCGACATTAAAAGAAATCAAGTCCGCGTATCGGGAATTGCTCAAGAAATGGCATCCTGATTTAGGCAAGAAGAACAAGGCCATCCGGAAGCAAAAAACAATAGAAATAATCAAAGCATATAAGACATTAATGGATTATTGCGAACAGTATCGATTCTCTTTTTCCAAAGAAGAAGTTGAGAAATATATGTCTCCCGAGGAACTGTGGGCAAAACAGTTCGGTAAAGACCCGATATGGGGAAATTATAGCGATGACGGCAAAGATTGATGTATTCGATAAATATTCTGATGAGTATGACGAATGGTTTGACGTCCATCCATGGGTCTATAAGTCAGAACTGGAGGCAGTGAGGAAGCTTCTGCCCCAAAATGGCCGAGGGGTTGAAATAGGAGCGGGCACGGGAAGGTTTTCGATCCCCTTTGGTATTGCCGTTGGGGTTGAACCTTCAAAAGCAATGTCTGACATTGCCAGAAGCAGAGGGATGACAATATACGATGCAAAGGCGGAGAATCTGCCCTTCGATGATAACACATTTGATTTTGCCTTGATGGTCACAACAATCTGCTTCCTCGATGATCCACAGCAGGCATTGAAAGAAATTAGACGAATCCTTCGCCCTGACGGGAAGATCATCATCGGCATGCTCGACAAAGACAGTCCTCTTGGCAAATTGTATGAAGCAAAGAAGGAAGAGAGCAAGTACTTTAAATATGCCAACTTCTATTCAGTCAATCAGGTTTTGGAATGGCTCAGAGTATCGGGCTTCAATGATTTGCATATTCTACAAACAATCTTTCATAAGCCAGATAGTATAAATGTTTTAGAGCCAATAAGAGGGGGACACGGAGAGGGATTGTTTGTTGTAATTTCTGCTCATAAATAAGAAACAACTTGAAGGAGTCAGTCGCATCTTGCGAATGTTAATTCTCAAATTCCAAGCTTATTGACAATCAACATTTACATGACAAGTCTGCATCGAGTGAGCGTCATCCTATATGTTGAGTTGATGAAGAAATGTTGCGGCGGAAACAGCCCCCCAAATTCAACAGTCGTGGCTGACATCCGCAATCTCAAATGCAATAGGTGAGCGTTTATTCCAGGAGGACATCTTTCCTGGATATTTCCAAAGGAACCAAAATATATGCTTCGTACTGGCCCTAACTTTTGTCGCCTTTGTTCGCAGTGTCCAGCCGTTTGATTTGACTATTATGACCACTTAGACTATAATAGAATGCAACCAGATTAATATAAGGATGGTGATTTTATGAAAGCCATAAGCCTCGCTGATGCAAAAGCGAAACTGTCCCGGGTCGTTACTGACGCTGAGTATAAAAAAGAGCGCACAGTAATATCAAAGCACAACAGGCCTGCTGCAGTCGTCATTGGATATGAAGAGTACATGAAGCTTGAAACACTGGAAGATATGTACGAATCCAGGCTGCTTGAAAAGTCCTTAAAAAAGGGGAAGTTTGTGTCCCTCGAAGAAGCAGCAAATAGGCTGAAAATTGAGCTATAAGCTCGACATTTCAGAGGATGCTCTCTCAAGACTCGAAGATTTTGGTATGTCTAACGCAAAGATCCTGAGACAGGTGTTTGTTAAAATCCTGTCTCTCAGGAGAAACCCAAAGCCTCAGGACTGTAAAAAGCTACAGAATTTCACTTATGCAGGCTTTAAGGGGTGCCGCGTCGACCAGGGGGAATATCGCATTATCTATGCAGTAGACGAAAAGAACAAAACCGTAAAAGTCGGCCTTATACTTAATCGAAACGAGGATTATAAGGAACTAAAGCATAAGAAATAACAATTGGTATTCATAGACGTCAGCTTGGTGCCGAAGGCGGGATTTGAACCCGCACAGCCTTGCGACTACTAGACCCTGAACCTAGCGCGTCTGCCAGTTCCGCCACTTCGGCATATCAATTATTATACGACTCTTTCTCTAAAAATTAAATGGCGGGAGGCCTTCTGTCTTTATAACAGACCATTTAGACCTCTCCTTTTCGAGTGTAAACTTCAGGTGAGCAGGTTTTGCCAGGTCGCCCAATACATAGCCTGTATTGCCGCTGATCGTTGCTAATACCATAACATCCATAGCTGCTGTGGCAGTCTTATCAGCAACATTTATCCTGAGATTCTCATATTCTACCTTAATGTCACTCATCTGCTGAAAGACATGTTTCATCATTTTCTTTATATAGAGATAGTTAAACCCGTATTCATCCTGATAATTAAAAGAGACTTTTGACATCACTGCCTCAAGGTCTTCCTTTTCGATCGCTGCAGAGCCTTCCTTAAAAAGCTTTTTTATCCTGCTTTCATCGGATGGCCAGAGGAGATAGAGAATTACAGGAGTGAGCAATAAAAAAAATAAAATTGCTATGGTTTTTTTACTCATTTATGCACTCCCCTATTTTTAGAGAAAATAGTTATGATCGCTCTGTTATTTCAATGATGGAATCTTTTATAACTGTCAGCAGTTGCCTGAGATTCTGTTCACTGATGCTTAATGGCGGCATGATAACTATGACATTCCCGAGAGGCCTGATAAAAACCCCGTCTTTCCTTGCGTGATATGCAACACGCCATCCTGTCTTTTCTTCCCGGTCATACGGTTCTTTTGTTCTTTTATCCCTTACCAGTTCTACTCCAGCCATTAGTCCTGCATTTCTCACATCCCCCACATGCTTGAGATGCGATACCTCTTTAAGCCATGTTTCGAGGATTTCTATTTTCTTTTCGAGATGTTTTAAAACCTGTTCTTTTTCGAATAAATCAAGGCAGGCGATTGCTGCAGCGCATGCAAGGGGATTGCCTGTATACGAGTGTCCGTGAAAGAATGTCTTTAAGTCTTTGAACTCTCCAAGAAATGCATTATATATTTCATCTGTTGCAAGTGTTACCGCAAGTGGCATGTACCCGCCTGTGATGCCTTTTGAAAGACATATAATATCCGGCGCCACATGTTCATGCTCACAGGCAAACATCTTCCCTGTTCTTCCAAAGCCTGTTGCAACCTCATCAGCAATCATGAGAATCCCATACTTGCTGCATAACTCTCTTGCCCCTGCAAGGTATCCGGGAGGAGAGGCTATCATCCCTCCTGCCGCCTGCATCAATGGCTCAATAATAAATCCTGCAATTTCCTCTGAATGTTCCCTGAATATCTCCTCCAGTTTATCAAGGCAGACAGTTTTACAATCCGGATATTCCTTCCCAAGGTCGCACCGGTAACAGTATGGTGAGGGAGCCTTGTATGTTTTGAATAATAAAGGCCCGAATGCCTCATGGAATATATCCACACCACCAACGCTGACAGCGCCTATGGTATCACCATGATATGCATTCTTAAGGGAGACAAAGACATTTTTTCCGCTGATTCCTTTGTTCTTCCAGTACTGGAATGCCATTTTAAGAGCGACTTCAACAGCAGTTGAACCATTGTCCGAGTAAAAAACCTTACTCAATCCCTTATTATCAAATCCCCCCTTGCCCCCCTTTTCTTTCGCCTCGGCGAATCCGCCAGAGTGCGGAAAAGGGGGGATGGGGGGATTAGCAGAATTCAATTCGGCCTCTTCTGCATTATTCAAAGTAGGAATAGTTGTAAATGACTTTTGAACTATTTGCACCAGCTTTTCAGCGAGTTTTATTGCAGGCACATTGCTTAATCCAAGCAGTGTGCTATGGCTGATTTTATCAAGCTGTTCCTTTATTGCATCATCTATCTCTTTTTTTCTGTGACCGAAGATATTCACCCACAAAGATGAAACCCCGTCAAGATACCATTGTCCGTAAATATCCTTAATGAAACAATCTCTCCCTTCAGAGATAATTATCGGTTTTTCTTCAAGCCACTCTTTCATCTGGGTAAAAGGATGCCAGATAAATTCCCTGTCAAGTTCTTCAAGCCGTCTGTTTTCGTCAATAATGCTCATTCATTAACCTTTATTCGCTATTAATATTCTCTCAATCCCTGAATAATCCCTGATCGCTATTATATCCTGAAAACCTGCTTCTTCTGCCATCCATTTTACTTCATCTGACTGACCTATACCAATCTCCAGCACAAGATATCCATGCTCTTTCAGATAATTCTTTGATTCCGGGATTATTATTCTGTAATAATCAAGGCCGTCTTCACCTCCATTTAGCGCTTCCACCGGCTCCCAGTCCTTTATCTCCGGCTGTAAATTTATCATGTCAGCCCTTCTAATATAAGGCGGGTTTGAGATGATTACGTCAAATTTGTTATCTAAGTTTTTCAGCGGATCAAACAGGTTGCCTTTTAAAAATGTTACATTTTTTATCCTGTTTCTATCAACATTTTCCTCTGCATAACGGATTGCAACCTTTGACGTATCAGTTCCGTAAACCTCCGCATCAGGAAATTCTCCGGCAAGGGCAAGTGCAATGCAACCACTGCCGGTGCAGAGATCAAGGATTTTCGTATTATCAGATTTTTTCTCTGTTCCTTTACCTTTGCCTATATTTCTTAATATTCTTAAAGCTTCTTCCACCATCAATTCTGTCTCCGGCCTCGGTATAAGGACGCCAGGGCCTGCCTTAATTTTCAATCCATGGAATTCCGCATATCCAAGGATATATTGAAGCGGCTCTCTCGCTGCCCTTCTCCGGAGATATTCATATATTTGCAAAAGAATTTTTTCAGGGATATCAGGGTCCTCTTTATAAAGATGTAATCTGTCGATTCCGAGACAGTGGGATACAATAAACTCTGCCTCCCTGTCAGCATCATTGAGACCGGACATTTCGAGCAACTCTCTTGCAGATTGTAATGTTTCGCGGGCTCTCATGTATTTTGAAAAAGTTTACATCGATACTTTTGTAAATACACCGTGAAGTTTCTTTGACGGGAAATTATAGAACTTGATAAATGTCGGAGTGATTTTTTTGATTAGAGAAAATATCTTCCAGACCGGATTCCTGGCAGTAATATCTTCAAGCCCGTAAAACACAACCCTTTCTTCTATCCCCTGTTCTCTCATGATTTCTTCAACATCTATTATTTCCATATACCCCATCTGCATCTCAAAGACCCTGAGACCTTTCGCAATATCTTCTTTGAAGAAGCCTATAACGCCGAAGGGATCATCTCTTTTGATTATTGAAACGAAGATATTGTCCTCATAAATCAACCCATGAAAGAACATTGTCTGTGTTACATAGAAAGGGATGTCTTTTACATCCTTTATGAGAAACAGAGCTGTGCCTTTAATCCTGGCAGTTGTCGCATATACTCTTGTAAATTTAAGCAGAAAATCTTCCAGAGTCATGAAATCCATCATCTTGTAAAGTCTCTTCTGGCCCTGCGTATAAAGGATTATCATTAAAAAAGGGATAAATGCAAGTACCAGGGACCAGTAGCCTCCATGGGGGATTTTATAGAAATTTGCTCCAAGATAGGCTGCATCGACAATTGTTACTAAAAGCGCAACAAACGCAAGTATTTTCCTTTTCTTCAGATAAAAAATCCATGTCATGAGAATGCCTGTAAGTGTCATGGTTCCTATAACAGCAAGTCCATAGGCAGCAGCAAGACGGCTTGATTCCCCGAACTCCACCATAATAAAAAGAACTGCAAAAAGCAGAAACCAGTTTACCGAACCTATATATATCTGAGATTTGAGTTCTACGGAAGTATAATCGATCTTAAACATAGGCATAAGCCTTGTGGTTATTCCCTGGTATACCATCGAGAAGGTTCCGCTTATCATGGCCTGGGAAGCGATGACAGTTGCAGAGATGCTGAGAAGCAGGAAGGGCACGTAAAGAGCTTTTGCATAATAAAAGACCATCTCAAAGAGAATATTTTTTGCTTCAGGATGGTTTATCAGAAAAGCTCCCTGTCCCAAATAATTCAATATCAATGCAATGAATACCCCCACCCATGCCTGTCTGATGGGTTTTCCTCCAAGATGCCCCATATCTGCATACAAGGCTTCGCCGCCTGTAGCACAGAGCATAATCTGTCCAAGAACAATAAATCCCATTAAACCATTCTCATAGAGAAATTTCCCCCCCCAGTATGGATTCAAGGCGCCAAGCATTTCCGGCGCTTCTGATATTGCAACTATGCCGGATAAAGCAAGTGATACAAACCATATTCCGGTTATTGGGCCAAATGCGCCTGCTACCTTCTCTGTCCCTCTTTTCTGAAAAATAAAGAGAACTATGGCGATAATCATCGAGATAATCACGATTGTGGTTTTAGAAAGACCCTCAAGGCCGGGGATCAGGACAGAACCTTCTACTGCACTCATTATGCTGATGGCTGGTGTGATAATACCGTCACCGATAAGCAGTGAAACGCCTATTATCGCTATGAGTGATACAAAACCAACACTACTCTTAGATTTGAGGAGTGGCTGTAAAATCTCTTTAAGCACAATTTTACCGCCCTCACCTCTTATACTGAGGCTCATAGCAAGCCATCCAAACTGGATTGTCACAAGAACTGTCAGTGTCCATACTATGAGAGAGACAACACCCATAATATTCTCTTTTGTGGCTTGAAGGAGCAGAAAAACTACTGTTACAGTATATATAGGACTTGTTCCGATATCTCCAAAGACAAGCCCGAGCGCTTTGATTATACCTTTCGCTGTGCTCGTTTTCTCAGTAATTTCCATCTGCTTATATTATAAAATCTATGAAGCTGTTACGATCATTACAAAGCCGATAAACATTATTATAGCTCCTGCAAGCCTCTCTCTGATATTTTTTTCTTTGAATAAAACATATCCATATATGACGCCTATTATTACACTTGTCCTTTTGAGTGACATCATATATGCGACCTTCGTCAGACTAAGCGCCAGCATATGAGAGGCTATCATTATCGAATAAAAAAATCCCGGAGTAAAAAGATTTTTATACTTTTTGTCTCCGATAAATTTTCTGATATCTCTTCTGCCCATTATTAAAGCTATGGGAGCAAAAACAATGGTCAATACTATAAAGTATGTGGTTCCAAAAAACAAAGGTGATGAATGTTGAATAGCCATTTTTCCCAAAGATGAAGTGATACTATAAATAATGGCTACGCCGATCATCAAAACTGAACCTTTCTCCCGGATCATGGATCTGAACGGTTTTAAAATACCTCCTCGTATTTCCCGGAGGTTAAGGATATAACTTCCTGCTAAAAGCAGGAAAATACCGGCTCCGCCTTTAAATGAGACCTTTTCCCCAAGTATCACGTAAGATACAAGTATTAAAAATAAAGGGGTAAGAGAGAGAAATGGAAGCGTCAGGCTGAGCGGAGATAACTTCAATGACTTAACGTATAAAACCATTGCTATTATCTCAAGGGGCAATGCACATCCGAATGCTAAATAAAACTCTGTATCGAGTCTCGGCACAGGAATGAACAGCCGGAGGATTACAAGAAAAGGAACTGAAAAAAATAGTCTGAACCAGGCGACAAGATACTCGTTGTTACCGTTCAATGCCTTTTTGGTAAGCGCATCACTCGTTGCAAGAGCAAATGCTGAAAGAAGCGACAGGAAAACCCATGAATGCAGCATATGTAATATTAACCCGAATAATACAATTAACTACAGAGGACTCGGAGAAACAATTTAATAATAAAAGAGAAACTATCAGTTTTTATAATTTTCTCTGTGCACTATTTTATGCAAGATTGAGTCTTAATTGATTTCAAAAATATAACATGAGGACACAGAGAATTGCTTGAAATTAAAAGTCTTTTTAAAGTTTAAAATACCTCTGTGAACTCTGTGGTTTTATCTAAATGCATTTTTTGGGTAAATATAATAATGATTTATTTATAAATAAATTATATTAACTTGACATCTATTTTTACATATGATATACGATATATATTGTATAATGAGTATAAATAATACATAGTATGAAATTGCAGCATATTTTAGAATTCACAATGTTTTTGATGGCTTAGTTTATATATTTAAATAACTTAAAGAAAGGGGGATTTATGAAGGTTTTAACACGCAGAGATTTTTTGCGAGTCTCGGGTATAACTGCAGCCGGTTTAACATTGAGCAGGTTAGGATTTGATCTGACGCCTGCCTATGTTTATGCCGCCGAACTCAGAACTGAACTCCGGATTAAAGGCGCTAAGGAAACTCCTACTGTTTGCTGTTTCTGTTCAGTAGGATGCGGGATTCTGGTATCTACTGATAAATCCGGGAAGGTCATCAATGCCGAGGGAGATCCTGATCATCCGATAAGCGAGGGCGCCTTATGCGCAAAAGGCGCATCATCTTATCAGATAGCTGTCAATGAGAAGCGCCTCAGCAAAGTACGGTATCGCGCTCCTTACAGCAATACATGGAAAGAGGTCGCCTGGGAATGGGCATTGGGTAGAATTGCCTCAAATATCAAGAAGAGCCGCGATAAGAGCTTCATGGAGAAGAATGCAGACGGCAAAGTGGTAAACAGGACCAATGGCATCGCCTCTGTTGGAAGCGCTGCTATGGATAACGAGGAATGCTGGCTCTATCAGAAATTCCTGAGGTCACTCGGCCTCATCTATATTGAACATCAGGCACGTATATGACACAGCGCAACTGTAGCGGCTCTGGCAGAGTCGTTCGGTCGCGGTGCAATGACAAACCATTATATTGATTTCCGCAATGCTGACGTCATCCTGAACATGGGAAGCAATGTTGCAGAAAACCACCCGGTTTCCTTTAAGTGGATACAGGCAGCAAAAAACAAGGGAGCGACCTTTATCCATGTTGATCCGAGGTATACCCGCACCTCTGCAAAGGCAGATATTTTTGTCCGGCTGCGTTCAGGAACTGATATTGCCTTCCTCGGCGGTATGATCAAATATATAATCGACAATAACCTTTACGATGAATTCTCTGTAAAAAACTACACGAATGCCTCGTTTATTGTAAATCCCAAATTCAGCTTTGATGATGGTCTTTTCTCAGGGTATGATCCGACAAAAAGGTCATATGATCAATCAACCTGGGCTCTGGAAAAAGATGAAAATGGCGTCCCGAAACGGGACATGACATTACAGAATGAACGGTGCGTCTTTCAGCTTCTTAAGAAGCACTATTCACGGTACACATTTGAGAAAGTGGTTTCAATCACCGGAACACCCCAGGAAGATCTTGAAAAAGTATATAAGGCATACGCCTCTACCAGCGCCCCAAATAAAGCCGGCACAGTTCTTTATGCAATGGGATGGACCCAGCATACTGTCGGCGTCCAGAATATTCGCGCAATGTCGATTATACAGATCCTGCTCAGCAACATGGGCATTGCAGGCGGCGGGATTAATGCCCTGAGGGGTGAGTCCAATGTTCAGGGATCAACAGACGCAGCTTTGTTGTTCCATATCATTCCCGGATATATGCCCACACCCAGGGAACAATGGGCAAAACTTGAGGATTACAACAAAACAACACCTTCTACCAAAGACCCAAGGAGCGTTAACTGGTGGAAGAACCGTCCAAAATATATAGCAAGTCTCCTAAAATCCTTCTACGGAGATAAAGCAACAAAAGATAATGATTTCGGATATGCGTGGCTTCCAAAACTTGACAAAGCACAGGACGCTTCCTGGCTGAACCTCTTCGATCAGATGTATAATGGCGCTTTTACAGGTTTCTTTTCCTGGGGCATGAACCCTGCCTGTTCGAGCGCAAATGCAGGAAAAGTCCGCCAGGCCTTAGCAAAGCTCGACTGGATGGTGAATGTGAATGTCTTCGATAGTGAAACAGGTTCATTCTGGCAAGGTCCCGGCCTGGATCCCAAGAAAATAAAAACCGAAGTCTTTCAGTTGCCATGCGCGGCATTTCTCGAAAAAGAGGGAAGCATCAGCAACAGCGGCAGATGGATGCAGTGGCGCTGGAAAGCTGCAAACCCTCCCGGTGATGCGATGCCTGATGGTGAAATAATCTACGATTTGTTCAAAAAAGTTCAGGCACTTTATAAAAAAGAAAAGGGAGCCTTCCCTGATCCGATCATGAATTTAAAATGGGATTATGAGACTAACGGCAAATTTGATATTCATAAAGTGGCCAAAGAGATTAACGGTTATTTCCTTGAAGACATAAAAGAACACCCCGTAGATAAGAAAGAATACAAAAAAGGGACATTGGTGCCGAGTTTTGTATTCCTGCTGGACGATGGCCGAACCTCATGCGGAAACTGGATATATTCAGCCAGTTATACTGAGGCAGGCAATATGGCAGCGCGCAGGAAGAAGGATGATCCGACGGGGCTGGGGCTCTACCCTCAATGGTCCTGGGCATGGCCGGTCAACCGGAGGATCATTTACAATCGTGCGTCTGTAGATGTTGACGGTAATCCCAGAGATCCTGAAAGGGCTATCCTTAAATGGGACGCTGTCAATAAAAAATGGTTGGGCGATGTGCCTGACGGACCTGCGCCTCCTATGGGGACAGAGGGAGTCTATCCCTTTATCATGAAACCCGATGGAGTTGCCTCTATCTTCGGACCTGGTCTAAAGGATGGGCCATTCCCTGAACATTACGAACCTTTGGAATGCCCGATCGAAAAGAACATCATGTCCAGTCAGAGAATCAATCCTGTTATAAAGATTTTTGAAGGAGCTGCTGATACCTTTACAACATGTGATCCAAAATATCCTTTTGTCTGCTCTACATATCGGGTAACCGAACATTGGCAGACAGGGGTTTTGACCCGTTGGTTACCATGGCTTGTTGAAGCAGAGCCTCAAATGTTCTGTGAGATGAGCCTTGAACTGGGAAAACTCAGGGGCATTCAGAATGGAGATCGTGTAATTGTCGAAACATCAAGAGGTAAAGTCGAAGCTGTAGCCATCGTAACGCTTCGTCTCAAGCCATTTACAATAGCCGGCCAGACTGTTCACCAAATAGGACTTCCCTGGCATTATGGATGGCTGCAACCAAAGGATGGGGGAGAGAGTGTCAATTTATTGACTCCTACAATCGGCGATCCGAATACCATGATACCGGAATCCAAGGCATTCATGGCCAATGTAACAAAACTAACTGCTCAACCGGCTAAAAAGAGCAAGAAAGCTTAAGGGAGGTGATACACAATGGCAGATAAATCTTTTTTCATAGATACGACAAAATGTACTGCTTGCAGAGGATGCCAGATATCCTGTAAGCAGTGGAATATGAATCCGGCAACCAAAACAGTCCAGAAGGGAAGCCATCAAAATCCTGATGATCTTTCATATTCTACATATAAATTGGTACGTTTCAGTGAACTGGAGGTTGATGGAAAACCAAGATGGTATTTCTTCCCGGATCAGTGCAGGCATTGCTCAACAGCTCCTTGCATGGTGGTTGCCGAGTCAATGGGGATACAGGCAATAACAAAGGATGAAGCAACAGGCGCTATTCTTTTTAATCCAAAGATAAAGGTTAAGGCAAAAGATTTCAGTGAAATCAGGTCAGCCTGTCCGTGGGATATTCCGCGCTGGGACGAGAAGACTCAGGGGATGGCAAAATGCACCATGTGTATTGACAGGATTAAAGAGGGACTGCTTCCGGCATGTGTCAAAACATGCCCTACAGGCGCTATGAATTTTGGGGACCGTGACAAGATGATTGATATGGCCCAGAAAACATTAAATGCAGTTAAAGCAGTTTATCCTAAGGCAGAACTCCTCAATTTCGAGTTTGTCCGTACTATCTTTCTTGTTACAGACGACCCCAAGAAATACCATAAGTTTGCATCAGCAGAAGATACAACAGTGATTGCATCATTGAAAAAACTTGCAGAGCCGGCGCTTGTCGGATAGCGCTGTCTGAAGAATAATTAAAACGGCTTGTTTCGATACATATCGGGACAAGCCGTTTTATGATTTAATTGATTCGAATTAAAGTCCGGGGGTTTCGGTTATAATAAAACGAATCAAAAGTTCAGTTTTTCGTATGAATAAAACTTTGATAAAAATAAAGGAACTGATTGAGTATCACAGAAAAAAGAATCCTGCTTACGGAGATGTCCTTGATTTTTATGAGAAGGTCATGGAAGAGCAGGAAAGTATCAGGCCGAAATTAGATATCAAACCTGTTCAGATAAAAAATGATATAAAACCCTTTCAGATGAAAGAGGGGTTCCCATTAATCGAAAAAAAGGATTTTATCATTGATATCACCTCCTCGGTGCAACTCTTTGAGTTGATCTGCCGTATAGGGAAGAACACAAATGAAACTATGAAGAATAATATTCAGGCCATAGAGGAAGCAATAACGATCAATGCTTTCAATCTTAAGGAATTGTTAAAGGGATTTTACGATGATTCTTTAATTGACAGGATATCCAAAGAGTTTAATATAGAAAAAACCATATTAAAATTTCTGCTTCATGTAAGCATTCAGCCATACATTCATGCCAATGTAGAGATACTAAAGGATCATATTGACTTCAAAAAATGGCTGATGGGATATTGCCCCATCTGCGGTTCCCCGCCGTATATGTCTGAACTGAAAGAAAATGGCCAAAGATATCTGATCTGCTCTTTTTGTGACTTTCAATGGCCCGGGGAACGCCTGAAATGTCCTTTCTGCGAGAATAGCGACCATAAGAAACTTCAGTATCTCCATGCTGAAGGACAGGAAGCTTACAGGATAGATTTATGCGATAAATGCAAACAATACATTAAGACAGTTGATTCGCGAAAACTTGATCATGAACCATGCCCTGAGTTAGAAGACATTACGACATTGCATCTTGATATCCTTGCTTCCGACAGAGGCTATAAAAAACCTTTGCCTTCATTCTGGGGAATTTAGCCCGGATTCATAACCAATGCTTTCCATAACAGGTCTTAGTGTTTGAGCTCATTCTCGGTCGTTCCTCCCTGCGAGGGATTTTGCCTCATTATTATCAAATACATACTGTCTGAGTATCTGCAAAATAAATCCGCTCAAACACTAAGACCTGTCAATATATGAGAAAATCTGTAAATAATGAGGGTTAGAAGAAAATCGGCCCTGCCTGACTGTAAATTATTACTCAATTCGATCCGGGAATAATAAAGTAGAAATTGTTTCCGTATTGTGTTGCCTCGTAACCGGCCACCCCGCCATGTATCTCTATGGCATTTTTTATAAAAGTCAGACCATGTCCTGTCCCGGGTCTGTTCATGGTATTCTTGCCGCGATATCCTTCCTCGAATATCTTTTCCCGTTCCTCATCAAGGATGTGTGTTCCGGTGCTGAAAACATTATATTTTATGCCATCTCTTTCATTTCCAAAAAAATCTTTAACTGTCTCGCGGCCATAAGATATATACTTTTTCTTCTCTCCTGTTTCGGAAATTATTTCCTGGGTGTATTTAAGCGCATTAGTAAAAAGATTTGCATAGACCTGAGCTATCAGGCCTACGTCTATAACGCTTATGACCTCTTCATCCGGAATGCCGCTTAGACGGTCATCTATTGAAATAGCTGCCTTCCGGAATTGTTCCACGTAACGTTCCAATTGAGGCTGAACAACATCATTTTTCATATTGCATGCCTTAGTGCGAAGTATCAGCTTGCCATGATCAAAATGACTTCTTCTGAAGAGCGTTTCAAGGAACAGGCTCATATTCTTATAGTGTTTCTCAATATTCTCCAATTCCCCTGTTAACCCCTGATTCACTTCCTGTAATTCCTTTAAAAGTTTTTCCATATCAGTATCATCATAGACCTTATGATCCGAGTAATCTGAAAGAAGTTTTTCTATTTCTACGTTTTTCATTATTTTCGCATTAAGTCTCTTCAGGAAGAGCCTGTATACCATATTCGGCACAATCACATTATGCTCAATATCAGCAACAAGGGATCGAATAAACCTAAGGTGTTCAATATTTTTTGCAGCCAGAAATTTATTATGCATATTGAAACCGATCCGGTTTGCATACTTCTCAAAAAAAAGTTCATTGTGTCTGTCCCGTTCCCCGATCGGATATACTTCCAGTATTCCAAGGATGTTGTCCGCTGCACGAAAAGGGAGTTGGTCGATAAGAAGTTTTTTCCCGCGGATAGTCAATACAAGGCTGTTCTTCTCTGTATAATAAGAACTCTCATTAGGTCTTACATCATCCGGGGGAGGCGACTTCAGTTCATATCCCTGATCATCAGTTCCTGCAATAAGCAGCATGGCATTTAATTTAGGATCTATTACATAGAAACGTGCGTTAAGGTCGAAAAAACCTTTTGGGATTGCTACACACAAATTGTAGAAATCATCGATATTGTCGAACTCCTGCGACAAATCAAAAAAGGTCATTACGGCGATATTTTCTATTTGAGAGAAATCATAATGCCTATAGTCTCTCTTTTTATTCTTAATTCGCTCTAAAATGTCATTCAGTGTATACATGATATTTTCTTAGCCCAATTGTCGTTTAAAATATTCGATAATTTATTCGATAATTTTAATTTGCCCGGATATCTTGGAATTATAAACATTTCAGCATACAATCATCAATTCCTGTTCTGTTATGAAAACAGGGATAAAGATTTATTATTGCAAATTAGGTCTGAATTACGTTAAAATATTTTAATATGTTTTAAAATAACAGGAGGTAATTATTATGTGCAAAAAATGTAATTGCGGAAAAGGCAGCAAAAAGAAATAAATAAAGAATAAGTTCTTTTGCCGGAACAAAACATTCAAGCTAAAGCCCCGGCTTCCCGGGGCTTTTTTATACTTTCTTTGCCTGGAATTCGACTACCTTTGTTTCTTCTTTTGCCATGGAAGACTTTCCGTCAAAAAGCCCTCCCTCCACTACCGTCAGTTTGTTTGTTGAGACATCTCCGTATACCTGCCCCTTTGCTTTTATCTCTACGATCTCTTTTGCCTTCAGGTTTCCTTCGATCCTGCCTCCTACAACAATGCCCCTTGCCGTAACATCACCTTTAAGCAATGCCTTTTCCCCGAGGAGCACCCAATCGGCATTTACGTTTCCTTCCATGGCGCCATCTATCCTGAGAGTCCCTTTTGTATCAACATCGCCTTTAAAATTAGAGTTCGCTCCTATAAATGATTCAAGTTTTTCTGTATTTTTATGGAACATCATTACCCCCTTTCAGGTAATTGACAGGATTGATAGGCTTGCCATCTTTCCATATTTCATAGTGAACATGAGGGCCGGTAGAATAACCTGTGGACCCGACATATCCGATGATATCCCCTCTTTTGACCTTTTTCGCGACTTTGACAGGAATCGACCTATTATGGGCGTAGAATGTTGAAAAACCATGCCCGTGTTCAAGCACAACAAGGTTTCCGCTGCCCCCGCTCCAGCCCGAAAAACTGACAATACCGTCTGCTGTTGCCTTTACAGGACTTCCAGGGCTTGAAGATATATCTATACCGGAATGGAAATTCTCTTCGCCGCTCCTCGGGTGTTCCCTTTGTCCATAATATGAAGAAATCCTGCCAGCTACAGGTAAACCCTTTGGTGTGGCAACATAAATATCCCTTTGTATTCGCAAATAATCATTTATATCTCCAACACTTTCAACTGTTTTCTTAATCTGTTGCTTTAAGTTATCCATATCAATGGAACCACTGTCAGAGGTATCGAGGTTTTCAAGGACTTTTTCCTTTGATTTCATGGAGAAAAGTCTTTTGAATTCGTTTTCCGCCTTTTTTAGTGCTGTCATGGTATTGTTCAATTCCAAAAACTGTTGCGAATAATAATTTAACTTGTCTTTCATTCTGTAATATTCAAAGGTATCTACTGCAATTGAGAGAACATATACAATGCCGAAACAGCAAAGCACTACAGTAGTAAACATCCCTATAAAAGGAACCTTGAAGTTAACAGGCCTGGTTTTACTGTGAGGGATCAACATTATTGTAACAGGGGTAAAGGCCTTCTTCAGGAACCCTTTGATCTTATGAATATCTAACACCCTTCCCTCCTTTCTCTATATTTCCGATTAAAAAGGGGGCATATCCGGATTTCTTCAGCAAAACTACAGCTTCTTGTGCTGCACTTTTGGAAGTCACCATAATATACCCTATCCCCATATTAAACGTTTTTCTCATATCTTCTTCAGGGACATCTCCCATCTGTTTTATGAGAGTAAAGATTTTAGGGACAGGCCATGAGTCGGATCGAACATGAGCAGAAAGCCCTTTAGGTAGAATCCTTGAAAGATTTCCGGAAATACCACCGCCTGTTATATGGGCCATTCCCTTTATCTTCAGTTTTTCCTTTAAATCCATAAATGCCTTAACATATATCCTTGTCGGCCTGAGAAGCTCTTTTCCAAGAGCACTCTTAAGTTCAGGGATATATTTATGCACATCTGTTTTCTTCATATCGAAAAAAAGTCTTCTCACCAATGAGTAGCCGTTACTGTGCAGACCATTTGATGCAATGCCTATAATCGCATCTCCCTCTTTAATGGAAGAACCATCAATTATTTTGTTTTTATCAACTATGCCTACTGCGAACCCTGAAAGGTCATATTCATCATCTGCATAAAATCCCGGCATCTCTGCTGTCTCACCACCGATCAGGGAACAGCCTGCCTCTTTACATCCTTCTACGATACCTTTAATGACATCTGACGCCTTTTCAGACCTGAGTTTGCCTGTTGCAAAATAATCGAGGAGGAATAAAGGTTCTGCGCCACTGGTCAGGATATCATTGACGCACATTGCAACAAGGTCTATCCCGACAGTATCATGCCTGTCCATCATGAAGGCAATTTTGAGCTTGGTGCCGACACCATCTGTTCCGCTTACAAGCACCGGATTCCTGTATTTTTTTGTATTAATTTTGAAAAGGGCGCCGAAAGAACCGATATCGGTCAGGACCTCGGGCCTGAATGTCTTCCTGACCATCGGAGAGATACATTCTACGAACCTATCCCCTTCATCGATATCAACACCGGCCTTCTTATAGGTAAGTGTTTTCTTCATTTTTTATGTAATAAGGAAGGTTATTAAAAACTTTTATATTATGCATAAAAAGGCCACTAAGAGCAAGCTTTTTCGTCACAATGTTCAAGCATAAAACTTATAGGTTTATTAAGTTTTTTAAATAGACAGTCCGTCAATAATCTGATAGCATTTAAAAATAACGTGAGATTATAGAAATTGATAGCCTTTTGTTTTCTTAGGGTAATGCCACATTGAGGGCATATGTATTTGTGGCAAGTAGTTATTAAGTCTTTTAACTACATAAAGGGGGGGAAT
>VGWX01000050.1 GCA_016873615.1 Nitrospira sp.
CATAACAGCATCCCTGCTTACGAGTGTTCCCTCCTGTAATGTTGATGTAAACTTCGGAGATGGTTCACCATGGACGAATGCAGGAACCTGTAATGCCATGTCACCGGCAACATGTACATTGATTGCAAACCATATTTATACAACTCCGGGCGCATATACTATAACCGCAAGGAAAAATCCAGGATGTACAGGAAATTCTTTTGCCTCTCCTGACCCGGCAACAACTCCAGTTACAATCTGTATACCACTGACAATGATTACAACTTCCCCCCTGCCTTCAGGCACAGTTGGCCAGGCGTATTCACTTCAAATACAGGCATCAGGCGGACTCGCACCAATCACCTACACTATCATTTCCGGCTCGCTCCCAACCGGCCTGAATCTGAATTCATCCACCGGCATGATTTCAGGCACCCCAGCAGCAAGCGGCAATTATAGCTTCACTGTGAGGGCAACGGACAACTGTTGCACAGGGGTTTTTACACCTGTATGTCAACAGGTTCAAAGGGCATTTACGTTGCAAATCAATACACCCTGTCCGGCTTTAAGTATTACAACCACATCACCGCTTCCTTCAGGTACAGTTAGTCAGGCATATACACGTCAGATACAGACATCCGGGGGACAGTCGCCCATTACGTTCAGTCTTTTCTCGGGAACATTGCCTCCTGGATTAAGCCTGAGTTCTACAGGGCTTATCTCAGGAATTCCGACGGGTACGGGAACTTACTCATTCACAGTAAGTGCGACAGACAGTTGCTCAACAGGGATACAGAGTGTTCAGAGGGCATTTACATTGCAAATCAATACACCACCATGTCCGGCTTTAAGTATTACAACCACATCACCGCTTCCTTCAGGGACGGTCGGACAGTTGTATTCAACCCAAATACAGACATCAGGCGGACAGCTGCCGGTCAACTTCAGCCTTGCTTCAGGAACATTGCCTTTAGGGGTTACACTGAATTCAACAGGCTTTATTTCAGGGACTCCAACTTCTTCCGGGAACTATACCTTTATCATTATTGCATCAGACAGTTGTCCGCCCGGTGGACAAAGTGTTCAGCGCGCTTTTACTATGCAAATAAACCCGGCCCCATGTCCTGCAATGAGCATCACTTCCCCGTCAACCTTATCAACAGGAAATGTAGGAGATGGATATTCATATCAGTTGCAGACAGCAGGAGGGCAGGCGCCAATTATATTTAGTCTTACATCAGGCTCATTGCCACCTGGTTTGATATTAAGTTCTACAGGTTTAATCTCCGGGACGCCGACGATTACAGGGACCTATAATTTTACAGTAACAGCAACAGACAGTTGTGCAACAGGTGCGCAAAGCTTACAGGGGAACTTCAGGATAACGGTAAATGCAGCGCCATGTCCTGCATTGAGCATCACTTCACCTGCAACACTCTCAACCGGCACTGTCGGACAGGCATATTCATATCAGCTTCAGACTTCCGGCGGACAGATACCTATTACATTTAGTTTTGTCAGTGGCTTATTCCCTCCGGGACTAAACCTGGGTTCAACAGGATCGATTTCCGGCATACCAACAAGTTCAGGAACTTACTCATTCACAGCAAGCGCAACTGATAGTTGTGCAGTAGGAGTGCAGATCGTACAGGGGAATTTCTCTATCGCAGTTAATCCGGCCCCATGTCCTGCAATAAGCATCACTTCGCCGTCAACCTTATCAACAGGAAATGTAGGAGATGGATATTCATATCAGTTGCAGACAGCAGGAGGGCAGGCGCCAATTATATTTAGTCTTACATCAGGCTTATTGCCATCTGGTTTGATATTAAGTTCTACAGGTTTAATCTCCGGGACGCCGACGGTTACAGGGACCTATAATTTCACAGTAAGGGTGACGGACAGTTGTGCAGGAGGCGCGCAAAGCTTACAGGGGAACTTCAGCATAACTGTAAATGCAGCGCCATGTCCTGCATTAAGCATTACCTCACCATCAATGCTCACATCAGGGACGATTGGTCAGGGATATTCATATCAGTTACAGACATCGGGTGGGCAGCCCCCAATCACTTTCAGATTTATGTCTGATACATATCCACCGGGGCTGAGAATAACATCTTCAGGCTTGATCTCCGGCACTCCAACCAGCGCAGGGAATTATACATTCCGGGTGAGAGTGACAGACAGTTGTGCAGCAGGAGCGCAGAGTGCAGAGAATGATTTTTCTATAATGGTACAGTTAATTCCACCACCAGTAACTATTTCAGTGAATCCTGTGCCTTCGTCTTTCAGTATTCCAAGGGGATACAGCAGTTCAAGCAATGTCCTTTATCAGTTCAACGGATCTGTTTCGATAAATACAACACTGAACTCTGCAGCAGGGAACTTCATGGCAGGCAGTGAGATCATAGGGACCAGTTCAATACCTTTGAAAGTTCAAATCCATAATGGCGCCGGCAGAGTAGCGGAGGTAATCAATATACCGGTTGCGGTAATTGAAAGGGCATTAAAGAGAGGAGCAAATACCTTTATCTATGTAAGGAATTTTATTGATGCTTCAATAAACGTTACTGCTACAGTGAACTTTATGATTACCACTGAAGCAGGCGCAGACTTTGAAATAAAGAGGATAGACCTCTATTTTGAAAACAGAAGGCCGGAGATAACAGTAAACAGAAGCTTCCCAAAACTCAGGGCATTTGCTGATATCCGTTTTGTCGGATCAGGATTCCTGCGGGGCTACTGGGAGGTAGATGGCAGGATGCTGTCACATGTTGATCAGCATCTGGCATATGGAGCGAGTGTAACCTTGCAGACACCCGACATCCCGCCTCTGCCGACCTTCGATACAGGCTCACACGTCGTGAGATTTGTTATTACGGATCCGGTGACAGATTTGCAATTGCCTTTAATTCTCTATTTTGTCACGGCAGAGGAAGGCCGGGGGAAGTTGGTCAATATCGTTCTTCTCTCACCCGTGAACTACTCTCTCATTGAATATGCGCCTGTTAAATTTGAATGGGAAAAACTCGATAAGACGCCTCTTTATTTTATCCAGTTCTATGATAAACCTGAATCAATCCCTGTTTTCTCTGCATATGCGAAGGAGGCATATTATACCCTTCCTGACATTGCTCTGAAGGGCATCTTTTCGCCCGGCCAGAAATATTACTGGAAGGTTTCCGGGTTTGATGCAGAAAACAAGGTCATCGGTGAGAGCGAAACATGGGGCTTTACCTTTGCACTTGAAAAGGGCAAATTGCAGGGGATTGTTGTAAATAAAAAATAATCCAGGCTATATTGGGGGGAAAATGAAAAACAGCATATCATTGGCCCTATTAATATTTGTAACATTGTCTGTTTTTGGGGCAGTATCTCAAAAACAGGCCCTGTCAGCTGCGGGGCCGGCATTCAGCATCAACAGAACAGCTCTGTATTTTGAAAACAGGAGGCCGGATATAACGGTACAGAGAAACCAGCCGATTAAGGTCTTTGCTGATATCAAATATACCGGTTCCGGTCTTCTCCAGGGTTACTGGGAGGTTAACGGAAGAATCCTGTCATATGTAAACCAGCACGTCATATCAGGCAATACTCTTACTATCCAGACACCTCAAATCCCTCCGATTCCCACTTTTGATCCCGGCACCCATGTCGTGAAGTTCGTGATTACGAATCCGGCAAAAACCGTGCCCCTGCCTTCAATCGCCTACTTTGTTGCACCGTCTGATTATGCGGGCAGGTCAATTGTAATCAAAATTCTATCGCCGAAAGATAAAGCTGTGATTGAATATGCGCCTGTAAAGTTCGCATGGGAAGGGTTCCAGACTGACGCTTCGTATTCAATACAGTTCTATGATAGTCCTAAAGCAGAAAAGACAGTTTTTTCTATGTGCGTCCTGGGGTCTTCATACACACTCTCAGGAGATGCGCTGAAAATGATTTTTATTCCTAATAAGAAATATTACTGGAAGATCAAGGGTTGCAGCGCTGACAATGATTACGGTGAAAGCCAGTTAGGGGAGTTTACGTTTAAAAAATAGGTTCAGGCAAAAAGATAAGGATTCAAGGGGCCGAGGATTCGAGTGAAATACTTAAAAAATTATAATAATACAGCGCAGGCTGTCTCCTCGGCGACCCGCTGAGGCGGGAAGCCTGCGGCTACAAAATGCTTGAATCCTTGAATCCTCGAATTATAAGGGAGGGATATGGGTATGAAGGTGTTGAAATGCTCCATGATTATTTTTCTTAACTTTCTTTTTTTGAATATTGTTTCTCCGGTATCAGCAGCAGAGCAGCCTGATCTCATTATCGAGAGCTTTTCCGCTCCAGCAGCTGCAACCCAGAATGAGATTATATCTCGAAAGATCAATGTGGTTGTTAAGAACATTGGCGAAAGCGAAGCAAACGATTTTGTTATTGCGATCATTTTGAAGGGGACAGTCGTAAATCCAGGCTGGCCGACGCAATATCATGTCCTTGGTTCCGGAACGGTAGTAAGCCTGAAAGAGAGGCAGTCTGCAACAGTAACCCTTCAGAGGTTTTCTGCCGGGACTATTGTCCCGCCTAAACAGTATGAAATATGTGCCATAGCAGATGAGTCTAAAAAGGTGAATGAGAGCGATGAAAATAACAACTGGAGCAAGTGCCAACACGTTGATATTAAACCTTGACAGGTATCCAGGAATTCCTGCGGTTGACTTATTTTATAAGTTTGATAACATTAAATTATAGAATATATCCCTTAAAAATAGTTTTGAACCTTTTTAGGGTGAATTGTTACTTATAATAAGAAAGGTTGTGATAGGGGAAAAGCATCTAAAAAAGTGAGAAATAGAAGAGGGGATGGAGAGAATTAAGAAACTGATTTCAAATGTGGTATTGCTATAAAGAAGAAATTATGAAAATAACATTGAAAACAATTATTACAGGGTTTTTTGCTATGTTGCTTATAATAGGATTTTCAGGAAATGGTAACTCAATAGAAAAGGAGAAGGTTCCTATTGCACCGCTCGAAAAAAAGCTACCATCAATGCAGCCATCGCCGGGACAGCGAGTTAGCCCTCCGATAACGGATGGAGGCGGTGACGAAATGTATAATCCCGGAGTCGATCTCGTGGTGTCAAAGGTTGAGATGCAGCGGGGGATTTTCATGGGGGCACAGAAGATCAGGATTATTACCACAATAAAAAATATGTGGAGAGGCTCCACATCAACACGCATCAAAATTATGTTTTATACCCTGGATATGGCCGAATGGATTGAGGGTGGTATCGGTCCCAATGAGGAGATACGAGCAGGGGCCATTTACGTTAATGACCCAACCGGCACCCGCGCCCTGAATTTCAGTGTTATGGTAGACAACAACAATGAGATTCCCGAGAATAATGATATGAACCATCGTTGCGACAATATAAACCTTAGTTCTTCAGAAACCAACAAAGTATATAATTGTCCTATAATAGGACCACATGAACCTTTGATTTAGAGTCAGCAGATTGAATGAACCTTTTCATGGGTAATTGTTACTGTAATAAAAAGAAAGGGGGTTAATAGCGTTTCAGGAGATTGAAGCCAACAATAAGCAGTCACTGCGTAGTTATGCCGTTTGAGCGTTAGGGGGAAAAGAGAAAAAACAACTTTCTAAAAGGAGGGAAAGAACATGAAGAAGAGGAAAAATATAAGGATATTGCTTGCATTCGTATCCGTTTTGCTTGTGTTTGGATATTTTTCTGTCACTTACGCAGTAGATCCTGCAATAATCCAGCAGCCAGCCCTGCAAGTACTCCCTATGCCGGATCTTGTTGTAAGAGGCATTTATGGGTATCATTGCCCTGACTGTACATGCGGGAGAACAAATTTTGGGAATCACCGCTTGGTTGAGTATCTTGAAAATATACAGGTGGATGTCTGGAATAAGGGAAGAGCAGCCTCTGCTGCCTGCACACTCAAAATAGAATTTTACGATGTCATAGGTGGAAGGAATGTTGTGCTTTCAAAACCCATCCCTGCGCTAAATCCGAATCAATCTATAAATATCGTGGAAAATGGTGAATTTCTCTTCAGGAAATCGACAGGGATTAAGGCAACTGCAGATTCGACGGGTGTTGTCGTTGAGTCTGATGAGAAAAATAATACGCTAACAGTCCAGGAGTGTATCATTTATTTGATATAGGCCTTTGAAATGAAAAGCGAAAATTTATTCAATACAGAAAGGAGGTGAAAATATCATTTTTTTCTGTGATAAGAGTTCAATTTATGAATTCCAAAAGGAGGATAATAATATGAAGATAATTATAATGATAATGGTTATTGCAACGTTCTGTCTTACAATGATTGGTATTGCAGTGGCTGCAGAGGCTGTTAAGCCAAGCGCGGAAATACAGCAAATAAAACCGGGGGTAATTCCGCCAGGCGTGATATTTACCTGTCCTGTAGGATGGACAAAGAAACCCAATGTTCTTGCATGCGTGCCGAGCAAGCCAGCGCCGATTACATGCCCTAAAGGCTACCAATATTATGAGAAACTTACGTGTACTGCATCGACTTTCTTCGGTGGTTGTCAGGCAGATGGATGCGAGATAGGTTGCTATAAACAAGAAATTATTAAATAGCAGGAACAATAGAGGTTTCTACTAAGATTATCAACCGGGGTGTCATACAATGGCACCCCGGGGATACCTCGCTTAAATAATTTACCCTCAGTCATTATCAGACAAACGAATCCCTTCAGTCAAAGGTGTAAAAAATAAATTCCCCTCTTTGGCAAAGAGGGGTTAGGGGAGATTTTATTAAATGATTTCAAGATAATATAAAAATCCCCCCTTGACCCCCTTTTCCAAAGTGGGGATATATCCACGCTTCACTGAAGCGTTACAGGCAAACCGTCATTCTGAACAATAAACATATGAAAATATGATATAATTTTTTGTTATGGAAAATGCCAGGGCTCATCTGTTTATCGACGGAAGGGTGCAGGGCGTTTTCTACCGGGCATTCACAAGGGATGTTGCCCGTAGCCTTGGGCTTGATGGCTGGGTAAGAAATCTCTGGGACGGCAGGGTTGAGGCGCTGTTTGAAGGTGAAAAAGGTACCATTCAAAGGGCAATTCAGGCATGCTACGCCGGCCCGCCTGGTGCAAGTGTTACGAATATAGAAGTTAAGTGGGAAACATATACAGGTGATGAGAAAGGGTTCAGTGTCAGATATTGATAGAATTCAAATATTTTATCCTGCCTCTTTTGCCTGAAAATGAATGCTGAAGGAACTCAGAATCAGGAATCTTGCCATCATTGATGATCTGGCGGTCGGATTCGGAGAAGGGCTGAATGTGCTGACAGGTGAAACCGGCGCCGGGAAGTCGATTATTGTTGATTCCCTCGGTCTTGCCCTCGGCAGCAGGGCTCAATCAGATTTAGTCAGATCAGGAGAAAAAGAGGCTGTTGTCCAGGCATATTTTGAGATTGAGGAAAAGAAAGGGTTTCCTGATATCGGGGTTGATCTGTCCGAAGGCCTTATCCTCAGAAGGGATCTCTCTGCTGCAGGAAAGAGCAGAGCATATATAAATGACACAATGGTAAGCCGGCAGACCCTTGCAGAAGTTGGAAGAGCTTTGGTTGATATCCATGGCCAGCATGAACACCAGAGCCTTTTTTCTGTTGATAAACACAGGGATTTTCTGGACGCATTCGGAAAATTGCAGGATGAACAGGAAAGGTTGGAGGCGCTGTATCAGGATGTTGAGGCATTGAAGCGGCAAGTAACTGATTTAGGGCAGAAGTCAAAAGAAAGGGAACAAAGGCTTGACCTGTTGAAGTTCCAGGTTCATGAGATCGATGCTGCCTCTCTCAGTATTGGCGAGAAAGAGAAGCTGTCAGAACAGAGGGCGATATTATCCAATCTTGGCAGGTTGAACGAACTGGCCGAGAACGCTTATTCAGCGCTCTATGGCGCTGAAGGTTCATGTATGGAAAGGCTATCATCTATAATATCAAAAGTGAAAGAGATGTCGTCTATAGACCACAGCGTATCTTCAGTCCTGAACATGCTCGAATCAGCTTTCCCCTCGATTCAGGATGCAGCCGTATCACTCCGTGGATACAGGGATAAATATGATTTTGAACCTGAGAGACTTTCCGGGGTTGAAGACAGGCTCGACTTGATCAGGAAGCTTGAGAAAAAATATGGAGAAGGGATCGAAAATATCATTAGATACAGGGAGGATGCAGAGAGAGAGATGAAGGGACTTGAGCATATCGACGAAAAGCTTTATGCCTCAGAGGCTGATCTTAACGCAAAAGAAGTTATGCTGCTGGATGCTGCGGGATCCCTCTCTGATAAAAGAAAAAATGCGGCCCAACAAATGGAGCCCCTTATACGGAAGGAACTGGAAGAACTTGCATTCAGCAACGCAGAGTTTATGATAGATATAAAAAAAGAAGCCATCTCTTCTCATGGAATGGATAGAGTTGAATTCCTCTTCTCCGCAAACCCGGGGGAACCTCCAAAGCCGCTTTTGAAAATCGCCTCAGGCGGTGAACTTTCAAGGGTTATGCTTGCCCTGAAGAGTATCCTTGCAGATTTTGACAGCATACCCGTGCTTATATTCGATGAAGTTGATGCGGGTATCGGAGGAAAGACTGCGGAAAGTGTGGGGAAGAAACTGAAGGCCATAGCAAATAAGCACCAGGTGCTCTGTACTACCCATCTCCCGCAGATTGCTTCTATGGGAGATTGCCATCTGAAGACGGAAAAGAGTCAGAGGGGTGAAAGGGTCTATGTTGAGGTGAAAGAGCTTACCGGCAAGGAACGGTTGAATGAGGTAGCGAGGATGCTGAGCGGCAAGATAACAGAGGTTTCACTGAAGCACGCAAAAGAATTAATCGAGAGTAATGTATGAAGGGTATGATTGTAATAGACAAGGAATTATGTAAGGGATGCGCCTATTGTGTTAATGCATGTCCATTTGGTGTTATTGCCGTCGAAGAAACATTCAACAAAAAGGGTTTTTTCCCTGCTTCCTCTGAACATCCTGATAAATGCACAGGCTGTGCCATATGTGCAGAGATGTGTCCTGAAATAGCAATAGAGGTTTACAAAGAAGTCGAACCTGAGCGCTCCGGAGAAGAATAAATATGAATAAACCATATGCAATTGGCATTGATCTTGGCGGAACGAATTTGAGGGTGGCTCTGGTTTCAAGGGACAACGAGATCATAGAGAAAATTAAAAAACCTACATCTGATGACATTGTCGCCTCGGTTATCAGGTCTGCAGAAGGTATTTTTTCTGATGAGGTTGCCGGAATAGGCATAGGCGTGGCCGGGCTTATTGACAGGGAAAATAGCAGGGTTTTCACTTCTCCAAATCTTCAGGCAGTGGAGAAGGTTGATCTTGTTAAAGAACTGAAAGAGAGGTTTTCCGTACCTGTTTATATTGAGAATGATGCTAATGCTGCTGCGCTTGGTGAGATGCGGGCAGGCGCGGGCAGGGATTTTTCAAGCTTTGTGCTTTTTACCCTCGGCACCGGAATAGGCGGCGGTATTGTTTATAACAGAAAACTCCTAAATGTCTCTGCAGAAATAGGACATATGAGTATCAATGCAGATGGTGAGAAATGTTCCTGCGGCAATTACGGTTGTCTTGAGTCTTATGCAGCCGGCAGGGCCATATTGTCAAATGCTGTTTCACTCCTTGAGACAGGCAGGGAGAGTTTATTAAAGGTTCAGTGTGGCGGAAATTTCTATAAACTGACAGCAGAGGATATTAACAAAGCAGCCCTTGACGGCGATAACCTTGCAAGGGAAATATTGAAGACAGCCGGCCGGCACCTCGGCATCGGCATTGCGAATGTCATTAATATAATAAGCCCGGAGGCGATCATCCTCAGCGGTGGTCTTACAGGAGCGTGGGATATATATGTGCAGGAGGCGATTAAAGAGGCTTCGAAGAGGACGTTAAAAGAACTTTTTGAGAGGGTAAGGATATTGCCGTCGTTACTCTCGGACGATGCAGGGATTATCGGTTCTGCGGGACTGGTATTTTAGGGCAAGGTACAATGAACAAATACTAAAAATAGAGTTTGGAGGAATTCTGAGTGAAAAGTAAAAAAAAGCTGTTATTGGAATACGCACAGGCTATAGTTACTGCCCTGATACTTGCGCTTGTGATAAGAGCCTATATAATACAGGCATTTAAGATACCGTCAGGGTCAATGATCCCAACGCTTCTTATAGGAGACCACATCCTTGTCAACAAGTTCTTGTACGGAACAAAAATTCCCTTTACCGACAAGAAGATATTGATAATACGAAAACCTGTAAAAGGGGATATAATTGTTTTTAAATATCCGGAGAATCCACAAAAAGATTTCATAAAAAGGGTTATTGCAACTGAAGGTGATATCATAGAGGAGAGGGATAAGATAGTTTATGTAAATGGAAATATGATCAGCGAGCCCTATGCTGTTCATTATGACAGGTATATAAGACAAGGAGGAAACGATCCGAGGGATAACTTTGGATCGTTAATAGTTCCAAAGAATAAGGTATTTGTCATGGGAGATAACCGCGATCAAAGCTATGACAGCAGATACTGGGGTTTTGTGGATATAAAAGAGATAAGGGGTAAGGCGCTTATTATATATTGGTCCTGGGATCCTGACAAATGGGCCAGGCTGAACAGGATAGGGAGGTTAATAGAATGAAATACAGAATCGGGGATAAAGGTTTTGTAAAAGGTCTGTTTATTGTCCTCATCATTGCGGCATGTGCTTTTGTCGCAATATCCTTTGGTAAGCCGTATTATCGTTCTTTAATGCTCGGCTCCCATACCAGGGATATACTGAAATCAGAGATTGGTAATATTGAAATGATCAAACAAAAGACTCTGGATAATGCAAAAGAACTGGGGGTACCATTAGATGAAAAAAATCTTGAGGTAGTCCTTGATAAAAAGATAATCAGGGTTAAGGCAACATGGTCTGAAACCGTGGATTTCTGGGGCTATTATCAAAAGAAATTCGACTTTGCCCTGAATGAGGAGCACTGATTGTTTACAGGACTGATACTCGAACTTGGTGAAATAACATCCATAAACAGAAAGAGCGGTGGCGCAGCGCTTTCGCTGAAATCAAACGAAATAGCATCTGCTGCAAAACTCGGGGACAGTATTGCTGTCAATGGCGTGTGCCTTACTGTTGTAAAGAGTGGAAGGAAAGAACTATCCTTTGACCTCTCTGATGAAACCCTGCAGAGTACAAACATCGGGAGTCTGAATAAGGGCGATGCGGTTAACCTCGAGCCTTCACTGAGTCCTGATTCAAAAATAGGCGGTCATTTTGTAACAGGGCATGTCGATACGGTCGGAAATATCCGCTCAAGGGTACAGAGCGGAGACATGCTGAAATTTGAGATTGAAGCGCCAACGAAAGTTACAGACTTTCTCGTTGAAAAGGGATCGGTTGCTGTGGATGGAATAAGCCTTACTGTTGTTGATATACTTAAAGATAGCTTTACATTGGTCATTATTCCCCACACCGCCAAACTTACTACCTTGGGTTTTAAAGACGCCGGCGATTCGGTAAACATCGAGGTGGATATCCTGGGGAAATATGTTGCAAAATTTTTACAGAGAAGAGAAAATAAAGATTCGCGGTTTATGAAGACCCTCATGGAAGGGGGATTTATTAACGAATAGGATTCAAGGGTCCAAGGGGTCAAGGGTTCCAGTGAGATTCTCCCTCGCTTGAACCCTTGACCCCTTGAATCCCTGGACGCTTTGCCTATTTAGGAGGTTTAGCTTGGAGAAGTATAAATTCAATACTGTTGATGAGGCCTTAGACGATATAACGGCAGGTAAGATGGTTATACTCGTTGATGATGAGGATAGAGAGAACGAAGGTGATCTCTGCATGGCAGCAGAGAAGATTACGCCGGAGGCGATTAATTTCATGGCAAAATACGGCAGGGGACTCATCTGCCTTTCTCTCACCCCTGAGCGTGTAAAGGAATTAAATCTCCCTATGATGACGGATGAAAACACATCAACGTTTGGCACTGCATTTACTGTTTCTATTGAAGCCAAGAAAGGTGTAACAACAGGCATATCAGCGGCAGACAGGGCAAAAACAATAAAAACAGCAATTGACCCGAAAATGAAACCAGAGGACATTTCAAGGCCCGGACATGTTTTTCCTCTCAGGGCAAGACCCGGGGGGGTATTGCAAAGGGCAGGGCAGACAGAAGGCTCTGTTGATCTGGCAAAACTTGCAAGGCTCTATCCGGCAGGCGTCATCTGTGAGATCATGAGCGATGACGGCACAATGGCAAGAGTGCCCGAGCTTATGGAATTTGCAAAAAAACACAATCTCAAAATAGTCACGATAAAAGACCTTATCAAATACAGGATGAGGACAGAGTTGTTCGTCAAAAGGCTTGCTACTGTTAAACTCCCGACCAGCTTTGGCGGCGAATTCACCGCTATCGCGTATGCCAATGATATAGATGATGTTATCCATATAGCGCTCGTTAAAGGTCAGATAAAGCCGGAAGATGAGGTTCTTGTCAGGGTACATTCCCAGTGCCTGACAGGCGACGTCTTTGCTTCGGAGAGATGTGATTGCGGCGAGCAGCTTCATAAGGCAATGGAGAAGATCAGGAAAGAAGGCAAGGGAGTCATACTTTATATGAAACAGGAAGGCCGCGGCATAGGTCTGATTAATAAACTGAGGGCATATGAATTACAGGATAAGGGGCTTGATACGGTTGAAGCGAATATCAAGCTTGGTTTTAAACCTGACCTCAGGGACTATGGAATAGGCGCACAGATGCTTGTTGATCTGGGAGTAAGGAAGATGAGACTTATGACGAACAACCCTAAGAAAATTGTCGGATTAGAAGGATATGGGCTTAAGGTAGTTGAAAGGGTTCCTATAGAGACCAGACCAACTGACAGGAATATTGTTTATCTGAAAACGAAAAAGAAAAAACTCGGGCATATACTGGATAATGTATAAATAACAGGATGCAGATATTATCCAAAAATTTATTTATTAACAGTCTCATAATAATAACGACATTAGTTTTACAAAATCCCTCCTAACCTCCCTTTGCTAAAGGGAGGAATGATGTCCCTCTTTGGTAAAGAGGGGTTAGGGGAGATTTTATAATAAATGTGCATTCAATTATGAGATCCTTAATAACTTGATGGATTATTTAAATTATCTTTATTCGTTATAGTATTAATTTGGAGAAAAAGGAGGTTTTATGAAGATTATAGAAGGCGAACTTCAGGCAAAGGGATTAAAGTTTGGAATAGTCATCAGCAGGTTTAATGACTTTATTACCAGTAAACTTCTTGAAGGAGCAAAAGATGCGCTCTTAAGGCATGGAGCAAAGGAAGACGATATAGATGTTGTTAAGGTTCCTGGATCTTTTGAGATCCCGATTGTAGCAAAAAACATGGCTTTGAAGCAGATGTATAATGCCATCATCTGCCTCGGGACAGTCATAAGGGGCGCAACCCCGCATTTTGAATATATTTCAGCAGAGGTCTCTAAGGGTATTGCTTCGGCCTCAATGGAGACAGGTGTGCCTATAGCATTCGGAGTCATAACGTGCGATACCATAGAGCAGGCTGTTGAAAGGGCCGGCACGAAGAGTGGCAACAAAGGTTGGGATGCCGCGATAACAGCCATAGAGATGGCACAAATCATGAAAAAACTGTGAATAATGAATAGTGAACAGTAAGAATTATAAAAAAAATATTCTTTTACTCTTAACTTTTAACTTTTCACTGTTCATTATTATATGAAGAGGCGCAAGGCGCGGGAATATGCCCTGCAATTATTATTTCAGACAGATTTCACACAAGGGAAATTAAACAGCAAAGATATAAAAGAGTTCTGGTCAGGTAAAAAAGAGGCGAAGGAAATAAAGGATTTTACAGAGGATTTGGTAAGGGGCACATTAGGCAGACTTAATGAGATAGATGCCATAATCGAAACAGTCACAGAAAACTGGCTGTTAAAGAGGATGTCAGCAGTTGACAGGAATATCCTGAGGTTTGCTGCGTATGAAATACTCTACAGAAAGGATATCCCCTCTGCCGTTACGATAAACGAAGCTATAGAGATAGCAAAAAAGTACTCCTCAACCGAGGCGGCTCCTTTTTTGAACGGAGTTCTTGACCGGCTTGCAAAAGAGGCAGGAAAGGGTTGATGTATTATGCCGTGCTTTCCGATGTCCATGCAAACCTTGAGGCGCTTGAAGCCGTACTCAGAGACGCTGATAAACGAAAGATAGAGGATATACTATTTCTTGGAGATGCCGTAGGATATGGTCCTGACCCTAATGAATGTGTAGAATTGCTCGAAAGAAGATGCAAAATTCTCATTGCAGGCAATCATGACTGGGGTGTAACCGGTCTGACAGATTTAAACTACTTTAATGAATATGCGCGATATGCTCTTGAGTGGACTATGAGAGTAATTACAGATGCACACAGGAAGCTGCTCAGGTCTTTGCCTGCCGCGAAAGAGGGTAAGGATGATGATATGCTTCTCGTGCACTCTACTCCACGAGAGCCTGAGAAATGGCATTATATCCTGACACTGCGGGATGCAGAAATGAATTTCGATTATTTTGACAATACATTCTGTTTCCTCGGACACAGCCATCAGCCGTTTATTATTGAGAAAGTTCCGTCAGGAGAGCTTCTTGAATACACGGAGACCGCTCGAATAAAAAAAAGCAGCAGATATATAATAAATGCCGGAAGTGTCGGGCAGCCACGGGATGGTGACGCAAGGGCATCGTATATAGTAATTGGAAATAGCGAGGTGGAAATAGTAAGGATTCCCTATAATATTGAGGCTGTACAGGAGAAGATGAGGAAGGAATATCTGCCTTATCCGCTCATAGAAAGACTGTCGACAGGAAGGTGACAATGAAAAAGTATGGAATTTACAGCAAAGAAAATTTATTTCAGGGCAATCAAAAAAAATATTTTGCAGCAGTTTATTTTTTTCTTATTTCCCTGTTGCCTGTTTACTGTCTACAATCTACTGTCTATGCTGCTGAAAATCCATTATATAAAATGCGGGATGAGACAATTGCATACTTCAAACCAATCACCGGAAAAGTAACTATGATAGATGGGGAAAAGGTTGTCGTCAATGTAGGCGCAAAGGATGCCGTGAAAACAGGTATGAGGTTTAATGTCTTGAAAGAGGAAGCGCCCTTCAGACATCCTGTCACAAAAGAACCCCTTGGCAAGATAGAAGCCCTTATCGGCAAACTCGAAATCAAAGATGTGAATGCAGATTCGTCTTCCGGGATTATTATTGAAGGCAAGGCACAGGAGGGAGACAAAATAAGGATATCGGAAATAAAGGTGAATACCCTCTTCTGCCAGTCAAAGGACGCAGACTGGAATCTGTCTGATTCCTATTACAGGACATTGAAGGAGACAGGAAGGTTAAATTTGATAGATACCGGCATGGAGACAGAAATACCATCAGAGATTATCAAAGAGGCAAAAAGACTTACTGCAGATGTTGCCCTACTTATTACATCTCAAAAAACAGATGCAGGCACGCTGCTTACACAGCGCCTCTTCTGGGTATCTGACGGGCTTCAATTTTCTGAGATAAACACCAATATTGATATTGCATATACAAAGGAATTGAAGTTTGCTGAAGGATTTCTTCCCCTGCGGCAGGGAGAAGCATCGTTTCAGATTGGTGTGCCGGTTAGTGCAAAGCTTATGACAACAGCTGATGTCGATGGAGACGGGAAGCAGGAGATTGTTTTTAGTAACGGGAAAGATATCAGTCTCTACACGTTAGGATCTGATCTTCAGCCTGCACTTGGAGGCATTAAAATAACAGGCAAAAGCTTTGATAATCACGTATGGATTGATTCAATGGACATCAACAAGGATGGAAAGGACGAGATCATTATTACATCGATGGCAGGTGGAAGCTTCGTTATTGATGATTACGCAACAACCAGGAAAGGTGATACTATCGTCTCATATATTTACGGATTAAAAGGCAATGAATTTGTTGTTATTTATAAGGGGCCTGTATTCCTGCGAAAGATAGGGAACGGGCTCATAGCCCAGGCATATTCCCGTGAAGATGGGTTTGATGGTAACGTGTTCAGCGTTATCTGGGAAGGCGGATATAAAAAAGGCAATCCATTGAAATTGCCCAAAGGGGTGAATATCTATGATTTTGTATATTTTGATGATCCTCTCAAAGGCAGGATAATCGTCGCGTATGATGAACAGGGTTTCCTGAATGCATATGACGACAAGGATTTCAGGATATGGAGGAGCAAAGACAATTCAGGAGGTTTTCTCACACGATTCAAGAGGTCTGCTCCCACTACAATGATTGATAAAGGTGAATGGTCAATGAAAGACAGACTTTCCCTGAGGAGCAAGGATATCCTCTCAGTGAAACGGATCCCTCTCCTGGAAATAATAAAGCAGATTGGCTATAAGAGTTCCCAGATCAGAAGATTATGGTGGAACGGGTTTGGGATGGAGGAAGGTGTTTTAATCGATAATATAAGCGGTACGGTCTATGATTATGCGCTTTCCGGCGATAAGATACTTGTTCTCTCAAGCCCTCCCTTTGGCATCAAACCAAAGAATATCCTCCAGGGTGAAAATCCGATAATGACAGAACTCTCTGTTTATATTGATAAAGGGAATTAGGCAGGCATTATGTTGCTCAGCGGACGAATACCAAAACATGTGGGTATAATCATGGACGGCAATGGAAGATGGGCTGAATTTCGCGGGCTGCCGCGGATTGAAGGTCACAGACGCGGTGTTGAGCGGTCAAAAGAGGTGATCGAGGTTTCAGTCGAACTCGGGCTTAAGGCGTTAACCCTTTACGCATTCTCAACAGAAAACTGGCAGAGACCATCCTCAGAAGTTACAACCTTAATGAAGCTTCTTGAACTCTATCTGAAAAAGGAACTCGATGGATTAATAAAGAACGGCATCGTATATAAAACAATCGGCGAGACATGGAGACTGCCCGAACATATACAGAATATAATAAGAAACGCAGAGGAAAAAACTTCCTCAAACAAAGGCATGATACTTACTACAGCCCTCAGCTATAGCGGACGGAACGAAATTCTCAGAGCAATGAAGAAAGTGCTCAATGCAGGCGTCAAGCCGGAAGAACTGACGGAAGACCTTTTCAATGCGTATCTCGATACCGCCGGATTGCTTCCTCCTGACCTGATTATAAGAACAAGCGGAGAAATGCGCATCAGCAACTTCCTTCTCTGGCAGGCAGCATATGCCGAGTTTTATTTTACCGACACACTCTGGCCTGATTTCACAAAGGATGAATTTTTACTTGCCATACAGGATTTCCAGAGGAGGGAGCGGAGATTCGGCGCCATTTCGGTGAGGGCGGATGCATTTTAAACGGCTTATTGTTGCTGCGGTTCTTCTGCCGGTCCTATATTTTTATATCATGTATCTTCCCCATGGATATTTTTTCTTTCTCCTGATTCTTGTATCGCTCATAGCCATGTCGGAGTTCTATCATATGTATCGTGTAACAGGTATTTTCAGATATGTCTGTCTTTTCCTTGGTATTTCGATTCTCGGAGTATCATACATGTATCATGATCATCTTATGGATATCGCAGCCATTTCCGTGATGATACTGATGGTAATGAGGCTCCTGCTTAAGAGAGACCCTGTAACATCTCTTGCAGACATTGCCCCTCTGATAGTCGGTCTTCTTTATGTTCCTTTCCTGTTCTCTTTCCAGGCAGAACTCAGAAAAATAGGGCCTGAATGGATCATCTTTCTTTATGCGTCGGTCTGGGCGTCTGATTCAATGGCTTACTATATCGGCAAAGGCATAGGAAAGAGAAAGCTCTACAGGGAGGTTAGTCCCAACAAGACTGTTGCCGGCGCTGCAGGTTCGCTTATCGGAGGGATAACCGGCGCGCTTATTTTAAGGGCATTGATCGTACCGCAGATTACGGCGCCTGCAGCTCTGTTTATTGGTGCAACCATAGGAATCATTTCTATAATAGGTGATCTGATCGAATCCATGTTTAAGCGGGATGCAGGGGTGAAGGATTCAGGAATCATAATTCCGGGTCACGGTGGGATATTGGATAAAATTGACGGCTCCCTTTTCACAGGCCCGGTGCTCTACTGGGTCTTAACAGCTTTTGGTATAAAATGAAGGAACAATTTTCTCCCGTTGAAGGGTAGAAAATAAATAAATCGACCATGAAGCGAATAACAATTCTTGGCTCTACAGGCTCTATAGGCAGAAGCGCCCTTAATATTGTTTCAAAGAACAGGGATAAATTCAGGGTTGCTGTTTTAACAGCAGGGAATAACATCTCACTCCTTGAAAAACAGATACAATCATTCTCACCTGAAGTGGTAGCTGTAGCAGATGACAGAACAGCTCTTGAATTGCAAAAGAGGATGGGAAGAAAGCAGAGGTCGTCCCTGAAGATACTGTCAGGGCAGGATGGCATTGCAGAGGCTGCATCTTACAGGGGTTCTGAATTTGTCCTTTCTGCGATTGTAGGCGCTGCAGGTCTGATGCCGACAATTGCAGCCATACGTTCCGGCAAGACAATTGGTCTTGCAAATAAAGAAGCGCTTGTAATGGCGGGTAGAGTCATTATGCAGGAATCAAAAAAGCACATGTCTGCAATTCTTCCTGTAGACAGTGAACACAGCGCGATATTTCAGTGTATCGAGGGACACAGGAAACCGGATGTCAGGAGGATTATACTGACAGCCTCCGGTGGGCCGTTCGCCGGTAAAAACAGGCGTGATCTGAAAAATATCACACCCGAGGAGGCGCTTAACCACCCGAAATGGAAGATGGGCAGGAAGATAACGATAGACTCTGCAACACTTATGAATAAAGGCTTTGAGGTGATCGAGGCTCACCACCTGTTCGGTATCCCCGCAAACAGGATTGATGTGGTTGTTCATCCCCAGAGCATCGTGCATTCCGTTGTTGAGTTTAATGACAGGAGCTGCATCGCGCAGCTTTCAGTCCCTGACATGAAGGGGCCTATAGCGTATGCGCTTACGTATCCGCAAAGGCTTTTTAATGTTATGGAAGGACTCTCACTCCATACAATAGGTACTCTTACTTTTAAAAAACCTGAGAACAAATCCTTCCCCTGTCTTTCTTATGCGTATGGGGCATTAAAAGAGGGAGGCACAATGCCTGCTGTGCTGAATGCGGCAAATGAGGTTGCTGTAAATGCGTTTCTCAAAGGCTTAATCAGGTTTACAGAAATACCTGTTATTATAAAGAAGGCCATGGATTGTCATACGGTCAGGCCTGATACAAAACTTGCTTTTGTTATAGATGCCGACAGATGGGGAAGGAAAAAGGCAGAAGAGGTTATAAAATCAATTAAGTAGTGTCTGTTTATTAACTGTTAAACACCCTCACCCTTGCCCTCTCCCCTCAAGGGAGAGGGTAGTAAAATCGCCCCTCCCTTGAGGGGAGGGGTTGGGGAGGGTGTTAAAATATTAAATTTTACAGGAGTTAAATAATGTCAATTTTATCGGCGATAGTCCTGCTCGGCATAGTCATATTTGTGCACGAGCTTGGACATTTCCTCTTTGCAAAACTTATGCATGTCCGGGTACTGAAATTTTCACTCGGGTTTGGACCAAAACTTTTTGGGAAAAAATACGGTGATACTGAATACCTTCTTTCATCAATACCGCTGGGTGGGTATGTGAAGATGCTTGGAGAGGCGCCCGGGGAGGAAGAAATAAGTGAAGAGGATAAAAAGTTTGCCTATAATTACCAGCCTGTATGGAAAAGGTTTATGATTGTATTTTGCGGGCCTCTCTTTAACATCATCTGCGCAATGCTCATTTTTTTCTTCAGTTTTTTACATGGTCTTCCTGTCCTGCTTCCTGAGGTTGGAAGTGTAATGACAAATACGCCGGCAGAAAAAGCAGGTCTTTTGAAAGGAGATAAAATCATAGAGATAGACGGGGTTCTGATACATCAGTGGGATGAGATGACAGATATCATCCATAAGAATCCCGGCAAGCTGCTTAATCTTAAGGTGCAACGGGACAGCAAAACCTTTTTGTTAGCAGTGATCCCGGAGAGAAAAAATGTACAGGACATTTTCGGAGAAGGGAAAGAGGTTGGGCTGATAGGCATAAAACCTTCCGGGAGCACTTTTATCAGACAGACGGGCATTATCAGTGCTGCGACTGACAGTATCGAGAGGACATGGGATATATCGGCGCTGACCGTAGTGTCTATTGTAAAGCTTATTCAGAGAGTGATACCCATGGACTCCATCGGAGGCCCTGTGCTTATTGTCCAGATGGCGGGCGAACAGGCATCGAGAGGGGTGTTGAATTTCTTTGTCTTCATGGCTATCATCAACATCAACCTCGGAATTCTTAACCTGCTCCCCATACCTGTCCTTGACGGGGGGCATCTGTTGTTTTTGGGAATTGAGGCGATCAGGAGAAAACCACTCAGTGAAAAAATAATTTCTGTCAGCCAGAAAATCGG
>VGWX01000051.1 GCA_016873615.1 Nitrospira sp.
TCAATACATTTTAGTATATATACGAAACCTCTGTTTATTTCCCTATCCCCCACAACGATTTTTCCGCCTCAGGCGGATTCGCCGTGGCGAACGAGACCGTCCCATTCAACCACTCTGGCACCCCTCCAAATTAGATTTCAACCAATCTCTGCCTGTCCCGGTCTTTAGATATAACTCTCTCTCACGAGCTTCTTTGTATGTTTCAAATTCTTCTGTATATAGTAATTGAACAGGTCTGCGACCCTTAGTTGTTTTCACCCGTCCCATTTTATGGGATTCAATTCTTTTACTTAAGTTTCGTGTTGAACCTATATAAAGTTTTTTATCAATACATTTTAGTATATATACGAAACCTCTGTTTATTTCCCTATCCCCCACAACGATTTTTCCGCCTCAGGCGGATTCGCCGTGGCGAACGAGACCGTCCCATTCAACCACTCTGGCACCCCTCCGTGAACAACAGTAAGCAGTAAATAATAAACAGGTATTAGTTTAAACGAAAGAAAAGAATTAATCCAAAAAGTATCAGCAATTCAATAAATGAAAGATAAAAATAAAAAACTATCTGCGTTCCTGAAAAAACCTTTTTAATATCTCAGCGCATTCATCTACAAGAACGCCTGATACAACTTCAACCTGATGGTTAAGCCTCTCATCCGACAGCAGTTTATAAAGACTGTCGACAGCTCCGCCTTTTTCATCCCTGCATCCGTAAACAAGTCTGCCAAGCCTTGCATTTACCATAGCTCCGGCACACATGATGCAGGGTTCTTTTGTCACATAAAGCGTTGAGTCTGAAAGTCTCCATCTCTGCAGCTTCTGGCTGGCAACCCTGATTGCAAGAAGTTCGGCATGTCCTGTCGGATCATTGGAAGATTCACGGCGGTTATGGGTTCTGGCAATCACTGCATCGCCTTGTATGATGACTGCTCCGACAGGCACTTCATCTGCATCGAAGGCATCTTCTGCCTCTTCGAGAGCAAGTCTCATGAAATATTCGTCTCTTTCATCAGGCATGATAGTATTCTATACTATTTTTCGGCTCTTCTATCCAACTTCTAAATATATTGTTGTAAAATAAAGGGCAACTGAAAATGACACAGAATGATTTAAATTTCTTCAAACAAACGTTCTCGGATTACTGCAAATCCTTTTATTCATCCAATATCGAAGATCAGAAGAATATCTCCCTGAAAGAAGAGCATACCCTGCATGTATGCAAAAACATGGTTCAGATTACCCGGGGCTTATCCCTGAAAGAAGACCAAAAGCTGACAGCAGAAACAGTTGCGCTTTTTCATGATATCGGAAGATTTCCCCAGTATGCAAAATACAAAACATTCAGGGACAATATCTCGGTGAATCACGGAGCCCTTGGAGCAGAGACGCTCATTGAACAAAAGATACTTGAGAAACTTGCAGGGGAAGAGCAGGATATAATTATTCAGGCAGTAAAATTCCACAATGCATTCTCAATTCCGAAAAAAGAAAAAGAGGATATTGTTTTCTTCATTAAACTTATCAGGGATGCGGATAAGCTGGATATATGGCGTGTATTTCTGGAATATTACGAAAGTCCGTCTGAGGGCAAGGCATCTGCGGTAGGTCTCGGTTTGCCGGATCTGCCGGAATATTCAGAAGATGTTCTGTCAGGCATTTATAAAAAGGAGATAGTGTCTCTTCAGAAAGTAAAGACATTGAATGATTTTAAAATCTTACAACTCTCCTGGATATTCGACCTGAATTTCATGCCCTCGTTTCAATTGCTCAATGAAAGGGATTACATGCAAAGGATCATCTCGCATCTGCCGCAGACAGACGGTATTAAGAAGGCCTCATTATTATTGAAGGAACATATAAAAGCAAAAATCCTTTCTGTCTGATAAAGGCAGGATAACTCACTATCCCGGATTATTCATAAGCAATGCTTACCATGACAGGACATAGTATTTTCGCTCATTCTCGGTCTTCGACCTGCGAGGGATTTTGCCTCTTTATTATCAAATACATACTGACTGAATATCAGCAAAATAAATCCGCTCAAACACTATGTCCTGTCAATAACTGAAAAAATTTATGAATAATGTGGGTTAATCCATTTCAAATGGTATTATATTAGGTACGACATGAAGGTTCTGAAAAAAGGGATAATGATAGCCGGCGCAGTTATGCGGTCTCTTATCGGCATCGGAGCAACTGCATTGCTCGTTCTTGGACTGAAAAAGAAAAAGACGAAATAATCCCCCTCTTTCCCCTTTAAATTAAGGGGGATGAAAGGGGGTTACAAGGTCTTACTGACCAACGAACCTGCTCGTGTCCCAGTATTTCCACTTAAGATATTCATTTATCGCCTTAGCTGCTTTTCTTCCAGCGCCCATTGCGAGTATGACGGTTGCCGAGCCAGTTATGATATCTCCGCCGGCAAATACACCTTTTTTCGAGGTCATCCCTGTCTCTTCATCAGCTATAATATAGCCCCTTTTATTCAATGACAGATCAGGTATTGTTTTTGTCAGCAAAGGATTTGATCTTGTCCCGATGGCAGGGATTGCAACATCTATCTCGATCTGAAATTCGCTGCCTTTGACAGGAACAGGTTTTCTCCTGCCTGAAGTATCAGGCTCTCCCAGTTCCATTTTCTGGCACTCGACTGCACAGACATTCCCTTTACCATCATCAATGAATCTCACCGGATTTGTAAGCATGAGGAACTCCACACCTTCTTCACGGGCGTGATGGGTCTCTGCCTTCCTGGCCGGCATCTCTGCTTCAGAGCGCCTGTAGATGAGATGCACTTTTTCTGCGCCAAGTCTCAATGCAACCCGTGCTGAATCCATTGCAACATTTCCTCCGCCGAATACGGCAACATTCCTGCCTTTCTTTATCGGGGTGTCATATTCAGGGAAAAGATATGCCTTCATGAGGTTGGCCCTGGTGAGAAATTCATTTGCAGAATATATGCCGTTCAGATTTTCACCGGGTATCCCCAGGAACATCGGCAGCCCTGCACCGGTGGCGATAAAACATGCATCATATCCCTGTTCACTGAACAGCTCATCAATAGTGAAGAGTTTTCCTATGACTGCATTCAAAACCACCTTAACTCCCAGCTTGCTGATATAATCGACTTCTTTTTCAACGATGGCTTTCGGAAGTCTGAATTCAGGTATGCCATAGATCAATACCCCTCCCGGCTTATGCAGCGCCTCGAATAAAGTGACCTGATGCCCTGATTTTATGAGGTCTGCTGCACAGCTTAAACCAGCGGGGCCTGAGCCGATTATTGCTATTTTCCTTCCGGAGAGTTTTGGTCTTCCAGGTATCTGCACTTCGCCTTTTTCTCTTTCATAATCAGCAACGAACCGTTCGAGATTGCCTATTGCGACAGGCTCGCCTTTCTTTCCAAGGATGCACATGGATTCGCATTGTATCTCCTGCGGACATACCCTTCCGCAAACAGCGGGCAATGCATTGTCTTCCTTTATTTTCCATGCAGCTTCTATGAATCTGCCTTCTTTAATTAATTTAACGAATGACGGGATATCAATTGCTACCGGACATCCCTTTCTGCAGATGGGGTTCAGACAGGATAAGCATCTTGACGCCTCTGCAACAGCCTCTTCAGGGTTATATCCGTAAGGAACCTCCATGAAGTTCCTTGCCCTTACGAGCGGCTCCTGCTCCCTCATGTTTACCCTTTTCTTCGGTTCTTTGTCTTCTTTTTTCTCTTCCATCTCTATTTAACCCCCGACTTTTCTTTATACCGTTCAAAGGCTATTTTTTCCTCATTGACATACATCCTCTGCCTTGACATGAGCAGGTCAAAATCAACCTTGTGCCCCTCAAATTCAGGACCATCAACACATGCAAACTTTGTTTCTCCGCCGACTTCAACTCTGCAGGCGCCGCACATGCCTGTTGCATCAACCATGATCGAATTCAGACTGACTATTGTTTTTACATTGTGCTTCTGTGTCGTCACACAGACAAACTTCATCATGATGGCAGGCCCGATTGCATATGCCAACTCAATATCTTTATCTTCTGTCAGGCGCTCATCTAAAGGAACTGTTACCACAGCTTTTCTGCCAAGCGAACCGTCGTCCGTTACAATGATCAATTCATCTGAAACATTCCGCATCCTGTCTTCCCAGAAAATGAGATTTTTTGTCCTCGCGCCTATGATGGAGATTACTGTGTTACCTGCTTCCCTTAACGCCCTTGCAATAGGGTAGGTTGGAGCGATTCCAACACCTCCGCCGACACAGATTACTTTCCCGAAGTTTTCTATATGTGAGTGCATACCCAGCGGACCTATGACATCCATTATGGAATCACCTGCATTCAAGGCGCCGAGGAGATGTGTTGTCTTACCCATCTTCTGAAAAACAGTGGTAATTGTTCCCCTGTCTCTGTCGAAATCAGCAATAGTCAAAGGGATCCTTTCTCCCTGCTCATTAATTCTGAGTGTAAAGAAATTGCCGGCCTTTGCCTTTTTCGCAATATCCTGCGCTTCTATTTCGAACAGGATTACCAAATCTGATAACTCTTCTTTCTTCAGGATTTTAAACATCAGAATCTCCTTCCTTAACCTGTCAGATCAGATAAATTTCCTTGCAAAATATTCATTACATTTCTCAATTTATTTTTTTAGAAATAAAATTCAATTTTTTACTTGACAAGAGTAATTGCTTTTCAGTATAACATAACCGCTTATGCCTGGAACGTATATACCATCAGAATATTTGCCGGTTCTTATTTTCATTATTATAGCTACGGCTTTCGGGTTCGGAGCTCTGATAATCGGCACAGTTTTCAGATTAAAGAAACCATATTATGAAAAGCTCCTGCCTTATGAATCAGGTATCGATCCAAAAGGAGAACCACGCACCAGATTTGCTGTAAGATTTTATATTATCGCCATGCTCTTCGTAGTATTCGATGTTGAAGCAATCTTTATTTATCCATGGGCTATTGTCTTCGATAAAATCGGTATATTTGCATTTATTGAAATGGTGCTCTTCATAGTCATCCTTTTGGTTGGTTATATCTATGCCTGGAAAAAAGAGGCATTTCAGTGGGATTAAAATAACGACAGGGGGAATGAGATGTTGATAGATACATCAACAGTCGGGCTTGTCGAAGTAGAAAAAGGAACAAAGATATTGCCTCCCAATTTGATCATTACTACCCTTGATAAGATTGTTAACTGGGGAAGGTTATCTTCGATCTGGCCAACAACCTTTGGCCTTGCCTGATGCGCCATAGAGATGATGGCCGTTGGCGCATCACACTATGACTTTGACAGGTTCGGAATTATTTTCAGAGGTTCACCGAGACAGGCTGACTGCGTGATCGTTGCCGGCACTGTAACCAAAAAAATGGTCCCTGTTGTCAGAAGAGTCTTCGACCAGATCCCTGAACCACGGTATGTGGTTGCGATGGGAAGCTGTGCATGCACAGGCGGCGTATTCAGGACTTACAGCACGGTTCAGGGATGTGATACATTCCTGCCGGTTGATGTTTATGTGCCCGGCTGTCCGCCAAGACCGGAGACGTTGCTGGAAGGCATGATGATGCTCCAGGAAAAGATAAGAAATGAACAGGCAAGGTGGAGTCCATGGCGGTAACAGAAGTAAGGATCTCGATACATACCACAGGACTGAACCCGAAAGATATAGCGGAGAAGATCAAGGGACAATTCCCTGATCAGGTAATAGATGTCGCTGAGTTCAGGGATCAGGTCTCTGTGATTATAAAGAGGGATCAGGCAGTCGCTGTTTTGAAATACCTCCATGACGACCCTGTTTTGAGTTTTGATCATCTCCAGGACCTCACTGCTGTTGATTACAAAGGCAAAAAAGATATCAGGTTTGAAGTTGTATATAACCTTTATTCAACAAGATACCGTCATCATATTCGTATCAGGGCACAGGTCCCTGAAAACGATACCAAAATAAACTCTGCAGTCCCTGTATGGTCAGGTGCAGACTGGCATGAGAGGGAGTGCTTTGACATGTTCGGCATCGAGTTTACAGGCCACCCGGATCTCAGAAGGATTCTTATGCCGGAAGACTGGGAAGGATATCCGTTACGAAAAGACTATCCTTTAAAAGGACCTGAGCTTGACAAGGACTGGCCTGGTTTTACAGATGTGCTCAAGAGATCAAAGGAATTAAGAGAGTTTGACTGGGAAGGATAAGATGATACAGAAAGAAGCAGAGAAGATATTCGAGACAAGAGAACTTAATGTAAACATGGGGCCGCAGCACCCTGCCACGCACGGTGTTCTCAGGCTCGTTCTTGATATAGACGGCGAAACAATCGTAAAAGTTACTCCTTATGTCGGATATCTTCACAGAGGGATCGAAAAACTCGGTGAAAGCCTGAGTTACTTCCAGGCCCTTCCGCTTACTGACAGGATGGATTATGTCTCTGCAATGTCAAACAACATCGGATATGTTGTTGCGGTTGAAAAACTCTTTGGAATAGAAGCCCCTGAAAGGGCAAAGTTCATCAGGACGATCGTCGGTGAGATGTCGAGGATTTCGAATCATCTCCTCTGGCTTGCGACCCATGCCCTTGATATCGGCGCTATGACCGTATTCCTCTATTGCTTCCGTGAAAGGGAATGGCTGCTCGACCTGTTTGAGATGATCTGCGGCGCGAGACTCACTGTAACCTATCCAAGGGTAGGCGGTGTCAGGAATGATGTCCCGCAGGAATTCCTCGAAAGCCTCTGGAAATTCACAGATGAATTCCCTTCAAGGATCCTGGAATATGAAACCCTGATCGACCAGAACAGGATATGGCTCCAAAGGACGGTAGACATCGGTGTAATATCAGCAGAAGAAGCAATCAATATGGGGATGACGGGTCCGACATTGAGAGGGTCCGGAGTTCCTTATGATATAAGAAAACATATGCCGTACGACGCATATGACAAAGTCGATTTTGATGTGCCTATCGGGACAAAAGGTGATACCTACGACAGATACCGCTGCAGGATGCTGGAGCTGAGGCAGTCGAATAATATTATCAGGCAGCTCATCGAAAAATTACCCCCTGGTCCTGTTATGGTAGATGATCCGAAATTTACCCTTCCGCCGAAAGATAAAATGATGCCTATTACCCATCCGACAAAAGAGATTGCATATTTTATCCTTGAAAAGGCATGCAAAGGCTGCGGGATGTGTATGAGGGCATGTCCGGCAAAGGCGATTACCGGAGAAAAGAAGGCTGCGCATAAGATAAACCAGGCTTTATGTGTGAACTGTGCTAACTGTTTGGTGACCTGTAAATTTAAATCTGTAACTGTTGTCTCCGGCGGCAAGGGATTAAGCGATGAAAAGCTCGCAGAACTTGCAGTGGCTCCTGATCAGTTGCCTGAAGATATCAAACAGGCTCAGCAGCTTCTTGTCAAGCAGTTTGAATTCATCAAGAAAGGGCCCAAGGCTCCAGAGGGAGACCTCTATGTTGCAACCGAAGTGCCGAAGGGAGAACTGGGGTTTTATTTTGTGAGCGACGGTTCCGGAAAGCCTTTCAGGATGAGGCTCAGGGCTCCATCGTTTATACATGCCGGCTGTTTGCCGAGACTATGCGTCGGGCATCTGGTTGCTGACGTTATCGCAGCCATCGGGACAATAGATATTGTGCTTGGGGAGTGTGATAGATAGCCATGGACATTAACAATATAATATCACCGCAACTTCTCGACGCCTTCATAAAATTCGGTATCAATGTGCTGGTTATTATTCTGAAGATCGTAGTTGTTCTTGCAATCGGGTTGCTGCATGTTGCATACGCAACATATTTTGAACGTAAGGTCATCGGACATATGCAGGTGAGGCTTGGTCCCATGAGAGTCGGACCACACGGACTGTTACAGCCGTTTGCCGACGGTCTGAAATTGTTTTTCAAAGAGGATATCGTCCCTGCAAATGCAGATAAAGTGGTCTTCTACATTGCTCCTATTATCTTTATGGCTGCGTCAATGGTAAATCTGTCTGTTATACCATTTTCATATGGTTTTACAATTGCAGATTTTACCATTAGTCCTGTAATTGCAGATATTAACATAGGATTATTATTCATCTTCGCAATGGCTGGTATGGGTGTTTACGGCATATTCATTTCCGGCTGGGCATCGAACTCCAAATATGCCTTTCTGGGCGGTCTCAGATCAGCTGCCCAGGTCATCAGTTACGAAATCGCCATGGGCCTGAGCCTTGTGGGAGTCATGATTATGGCAGGTTCCTTAAACCTGACGGATATCGTTCGCGCACAGGAAGAGTCTGTCTTTGGTATGTTCGCAATCCCCCAGATAGTCGGTTTTATAATCTTTACTATTGCAGCTGTAGCTGAAACGAACAGGACTCCGTTTGACATGCCGGAGGCGGAAAGTGAACTCGTTGCAGGCTATTTTACAGAATACAGCGGCTTCAGATTTGCACTCTTCTTCCTTGGTGAATATATAGCAATGATAATTATGGCTTCAATGGCAACAATCTGTTTCCTCGGCGGCTGGACACTGCCATGGTATATAACACAGGTGGTGCCGTTCATCAATTATGTCCCGGGTATCGTATGGTTTCTCATGAAAGTTTATGCATGCATTTTTTTCTATTACTGGATCAGGGCAACTCTGCCGAGGTACAGATACGACCAGGTTATGGGGATTGGATGGAAAATACTGATTCCGGTTGCATTGGCGAATATTTTAATTACAGGTCTGGTGAAAATCATCATGACCATGTATGGAGCATAGCGTGACTGTCAGGGAAATAACAAAGCAGATAATAAAGAGGTTTACGTTCATAGAGATACTGCAGGGCATGGCTCTGACCTTAAGGAAAATGTTCTCACGTGCTGTTACCATACAGTATCCAAAGGAAAGAAGGCATATAGCCCCCGGGTTCAGGGGACAGCATGCCCTTGCAAAGAATCAGGCAGGCCGGGCAAAATGTGTAGGATGCGGTCTTTGCGCAGCAATCTGCCCTTCACAATGCATTCATATTACAAGGGCTAAGGGCCAGGTGGATAAATACGAGGTCGATATCCTGAGATGCATATACTGCGGTTTCTGTGTTGAGGCATGTCCTTACGGCGCAGTTGTCCTGACTGAAAACTATGAATATTCCGATTACAAGAAAGAAAATATATATATGAAAAAGGATAAGCTCCTGTCGAACTGGGATAAATACATGCCCGGCAAAAAGGGCGAGGAATATTTCGATAAATTCTGGCGGCCGCTGTCTGAGGATTTCGGAACGCCTCCGGGGCAGTCGGTCTTTAAAGGGAAAAAAGAATGATTCAACAGTTATTTTTTATTTACTTTGCCTTTGCGATAACAGGACTTTCCCTGCTTGTTGTGACGCGCAAAAACCCTGTGCACAGCGTCCTCTGGATGCTGCTGCTCTTTTTCCATATCGCAAGCCTGTATTTATTCCTGAATGCTGAATTCATGGCTGCAATACAGGTGATTGTATACGCGGGCGGCATACTCGTATTGTTCCTTTTTGTTGTCTTGCTGATGAATATTCGCGAAGAATTAAGAATAGGCAAATATATCGGCGCCGGGCCAACAGGGTTTACATTTGCGGCTGCCCTGTTAGTGGTCGTCTTCATGTCGCTCAGATCATTTGTTGCTGCGCCGCCCGGCATCTATTCGATTGATTTAATTAAAAAAGAAACACATACAATGGTTTTAGGGAAATTGATGTATACGGAATTTCTCTATCCTTTTGAAATAACATCTCTCATACTTCTTGTCGCGATTATCGGCGCTATAGTGCTTGCAAAAAGGAGGCTGAAAACTTAATGGTCCCGTTAAGCTGGTATATGCTGCTCAGCATAATAGTTTTTGCAATCGGAGTCTTTGGTTTCCTTGCAAGGAGAAATGTTATTATCATGTTCATGTCTATTGAACTGATGTTGAATGCAGTAAATATAAACCTGATAGCCCTCAGTCACTACCTTCAGGATATGAGGGGACAGATACTCGCTTTCTTTGTTATTGCGGTTGCGGCTGCTGAGGCAGCCATAGGACTTGCAATAATTATAGCCCTGTTCAGAAATAAAGCCACAGCTCATGTGGATGAAATAAAAGAGATGCAGGGATAGGGAACAGTGAAAACTCAAAAGGTAAAAGTTATAAAGGATAAATAGGATGGAATTGCAATTTTATCACATATTAATACCATTCCTGCCTCTCGCAGGGTTTATAATCAATATCCTGCTCGGGAAAGAGGTCACACGTTTCAATGCCCACTGGCCTGCTGTTCTATCGGTTGCGGGTTCATGGGTCTGTTCTCTCTTTACCCTCAGAGATGTTATGGCAGGGAAGATTATTGATGCAGACCTTTACACATGGATAGTTTCAGGCACTTTCAAGGTCTCTGTGGGATTCCTCATCGACCCGCTGACTGCGGTTATGCTCATTGTCGTCACTACCTGCGCTACCCTTATCCATATTTATGCAGTCGGATACATGCGCGGTGATTCAGGGTATTACCGGTTTTTTGCATACCTGAACCTCTTCACCTTCTGCATGCTCATGCTCATCATGGGCAATAACTTCCTCCTTATGTATTTCGGGTGGGAAGGGGTCGGCCTCTGCTCGTACTTCCTTATCGGGTATTATTTCAATAAAAAGTCAGCGGCAGATGCCGGTAAAAAGGCCTTTATTGTAAACAGATTCGGGGACTTCGGCTTCGGCATCGGAGTCTTTATAGTATTTCTGACCTTCGGTACGCTCCATTATGCAGATGTATTTTCCAATGTTTCCAGCATTGCAGGCAAAACAGTGAGCTTCCTGGGCTGGAATGTTGACCTTCCAACCCTTATTGCTCTACTCCTTTTCTGCGGCGCTGTCGGAAAATCTGCCCAGCTGCCGCTCCATGTCTGGCTTCCTGATGCCATGGAAGGTCCGACGCCGGTCAGCGCATTGATCCATGCTGCAACAATGGTTACCGCCGGCGTCTTTATGGTTGCGCGGTGCAGCCCAATCTTCAATCTTTCTGAAGTAGCAATGAATACTGTCGCTATTGTCGGCGCTGCTACATCATTGTTCGCTGCTACGATTGCCGTTACCCAGAATGATATAAAGAGGATAATCGCTTATTCCACATGCAGTCATCTTGGACTGATGTTCCTTGCCTGCGGAGTCGGCGCCTATGCTGCCGGTATCTTCCACCTTTACACCCATGCATTTTTCAAGGCGCTGCTATTCCTTGCTGCCGGTAGTGTTATCCATGCCGTGCATACGAACAATATCCAGGAAATGGGCGGATTGAAAAAATACATGCCGATTACCTATGCTGTCTTTATCATTGCTGCGCTCAGTGCAGCTGGTGTGCCGGGGTTTTCAGGGTTCTTCAGCAAGGACGAAATTATCTGGTCTGCATATGCAGCACATACCCCTGTCGGTAAACTGGTTTGGCTCATGGGAACAGCAGTTGCATTCCTTACACCGTTCTATACATTCAGACTTATATTCCTGACATTCCATGGGGAAAACCGTGGAGTGCATAAAGCAGAAGAGGCTCATGGGCACAACCCGCATGGATCTTCCCACAGTGCGCATGGCGGCGGACATAATTCCCATGGACATGACTCTTCACATGGTTCTCATGGAGGGCGCCATATCCATGAGTCGCCGAAGATTATGACTATACCTTTAATGATCCTTGCAGTCGGCGCAGTTGCGGCAGGATGGGTTGGAATTCCGCCGATACTTGGCGGAGGCGCACATTTTGCAGAGTTCCTGAAACCGGTGGTCGGCCACCCTGAATTTCATGGCACCCATGCAGAGGAATGGGCTGTTATGGGATTGTCAACGACTATCGCATTATGCGGGATTGCACTTGCGGCATTCATGTATCTCAGGAAATCGGATTTACCCGAAAAGATTTCAAAGCAGTTTAGTCTGATCTATAAGGTGCTTTACCATAAATATTATATCGATGAGCTGTATAACTATACTATCGTAAAACCAACCTACTGGATTGCAGATAAAGTTCTTGTTGCAATTACCGACGCAAAAATAATAGAAGGCATTGTCAATGGTGTGCCGGGGGCAATCGGCAGGTTCAGCCAAAAACTCCGGAAGGTTCAGACAGGACTGGCGCAGCACTATGGAATATTTATGGCTGCCGGCGCGTTTTTCATAATCGCACTGGCGCTCTTGTTACGGTAGTCTATGACTCGTAGAGGAGAAAAATGGAACAACAGGTAATCATGAATCAACTGAGTTATCCGATCCTGAGCACAGTCATATTTCTGCCTGTTCTTGGCGCCCTTCTCATTCTCCTGAACAGAAGGTCATGGGAATCACTTACAAGGTGGCTTGCCCTTGGAACAAGCATTGCGACATTCTTTTTATCGATCCCTTTATTTACAATGTTTGACAAGTCTACCCATAAAATGCAGTTTGTCGAGAAGTTCAAGTGGATACCGGACTGGAACATCTATTATTTCCTCGGAGTCGACGGCATAAGCGTTTTGTTTGTCCTGCTCTCGACTTTAACGGCAATACTCTGCGTTCTCATATCGTGGGAATCAATAAAGACAAAGACAAAAGAATTCTATATATCAATTTTGCTTACGACTTCATTTATGATCGGTGTCTTTTGTTCCCTGGACTTCTTCTTATTCTATATCTTCTGGGAGGCCATGCTGATACCAATGTTCCTGATCATCGGAGTCTGGGGAGGTCCGAACAGGGTATATGCTGCGATAAAGTTCTTCCTTTATACACTCGTCGGCAGCCTCCTGATGCTTGTCGGCATTATCGTGCTCTATCTTTACGGGGGAAAGACATTTAACATCCTCGAGTTAATGACAAAGACATATCCTTACACCATGCAGGTCTGGCTCTTCTGGGCCTTTTTCTCGGCTTTTGCCGTAAAGGTTCCGATGTGGCCGGTTCATACATGGTTGCCTGACGCACATACTGAAGCCCCTACCGCAGGCTCGGTGATCCTTGCTGCGGTCCTTATTAAAATGGGCGCATACGGTTTCCTGAGATTTTCATTGCCGCTTTTCCCTGAAGCTTCAGTAGCAATGACGCCTATAATGCTGACGCTCTCAGTAATAGCAATTATTTATGGCGCTGTCATATGCCTTGCGCAGACTGATTTAAAGAGGCTTATTGCATACAGTTCCGTCAGCCATATGGGTTTTGTCACACTCGGAATCTTTGCCCTGAACACCCAGGGGCTTGAGGGCGGAATCCTCCAGATGCTCAACCATGGCATTGTGACAGGCGCACTCTTTTTGTCAGTCGGAATTGTCTATGACAGGACGCATACAAGGAAGATCGCGGATTACGGAGGGCTTGCAACAGAGATGCCGATATACGCCTCCTTCTTTATGGTGTTTACACTGGCATCCATCGGACTTCCTGCAACGAACGGGTTTATCGGTGAATTCCTCATCCTCCTTGGAGGATTTAAGGCAAACCAGTGGGCTGGTGTGCTTGCATGCACCGGCATTATCATCGGCGCGGCATACATGCTCTGGCTCTATCAAAGGATATTCTTCATGGAAGTAAATCCCAAGCTTCACGGCCTTGTCGATATGGACGTCAGGGAAACGATCATTCTTATCCCCCTGATTTTTCTTGTGTTCTGGATCGGCGTTTATCCGGATTCTTTTCTTAGCTTCATGCATCCATCGGTCCAGCATCTTATCGAGAGGTTGAATACAGGCGGTGTGCAGGAGATGAATATAGCTAAAACTGTTATGGAGGTAGTCAAATGAATTTTCAGCTTCCTGATCTCACCCCAATGATACCTGAGCTTTCAATGACTGCCTTTGCGCTGATGGTCTTGCTCCTCGATCTTCTGATAAAGAAAAAGGAAGTTGTCGCACTGATAAGCATAGCAGGTGTGGCATTAGTGTCACTAACGCTTTTTGGTCCGTCAGGCACAACTTTCGGAACAATGTTTATCTCCGACGGCTACAGCACATTTTTTAAGATCATCTTTTTTGTCAATGTAATTTTGTCAATCCTTATATCAATTAAATATATAGCCGTAGAGAAGATTAATTACGGAGAATATTACAGCCTCATGCTGTTCTCGACAATCGGCATGATGATCATGGCATCTGCCGGCGATCTTATAGTGCTTTATTTAGGTCTGGAGCTGATGGCCCTGAGCACATATGTTCTTGCAGGTTTCAACAGGCATGATATTAAATCGAATGAAGCTGCCCTGAAATATTTCCTTCTTGGCGCCTTTTCATCTGCATTCCTGCTGTATGGCATATCAATAATTTACGGACTGACAGGAACGACTGATCTGAGGGCAATAGCCTCTTTTATCAGTGCAAGAGATCTTACTGATAATTTTTCGCTCCTGCTTTCTATCATATTCCTGACTGTAGCATTCGGATTCAAGATAGCTGCCGCGCCGTTCCACATGTGGGCGCCTGATGTTTATGAGGGCGCTCCGACATCAATAACAGCATTCATGTCGGTTGGACCTAAGGCAGCAGGGTTTGCAGTTCTGGGAAGGGTTTTTATGATAGCTTTTGCTTCGGTAAAGGCTGATTGGGCTGCGATACTGATTCCAATAGCAATACTTACAATGGCCATCGGAAACATCGTTGCATTATCTCAGACAAACATCAAGAGAATGCTTGCTTACTCGTCGATTGCCCATGCAGGATATGCCCTCCTTGGTATCATAACCGCAAACAATGAGGGACTTGCCAGCATGATGAATTATCTCATGATCTATGCTTTCATGAATATCGGCGCCTTTGCCGTAATCATTATGCTCAGGAGTGAAGGGTTCAAAGGCGACAGTATATATGATTACGAAGGTCTTTCAAAGACCCATCCTCTGGCAGCAGTCCTTATGCTGATCTTTATGTTCTCTTTGACCGGCATCCCGCCCACAGCAGGGTTTATCGGTAAGTTATATCTCTTCGTAAGCGCGATAAATGCAGGTTACACATGGCTCGTTGTTGTTGCCGTTATTTTCAGCGCGATATCCGCATACTTCTATCTAAGGATCATCATGTACATGTATATGAGAGAGCCGAAGACTACCGTAACCCTTACAACGTCGTTTTCCAACGGCATAGCACTGGGCATTACAACAGCTGCTGTCCTTCTTATAGGTATTTTGCCGTCATACCTTCTTGATCTCGCCAAGGCTGCGATCAAAGGGTTTTAAGAAGTTATCTGCAATAAGCAGGCTCAGGCAGGATATAAAATGTCCATCGGTTCAGCTTTTTCCATCAATGATACACTGAAAACTATCAGGAACCGCCGCAGTATCAGAACATTTACGGATCAGGAAGTTTCTGATGATCAGATAAAAATATTGCTTCAGGCAGCCAATGAAGCGCCTTCCGCACATAACCAGCAGTCATGGAAATTCATTGTCATCAAAGGCGGCAAAAAGCAGGAACTGGCGCATCTCATTACATCCAGCGCAGGCGATTTTCCCAAACCCTCATCTGCCCTGCTACGCATGGCTGCGAGAAGCATCATGAGCGCACCGGTGGTAATCGCAGTGGCGAATACCGGAGACCTTATTGAGCACGGCGTCCGGCTTTTTAAAGTCGAAAAGGAAATGGCAAAGGATTTCTTCAGGACAATGGAAATACAGAGTTCTGCTGCAGCAGTTCAGAATCTGTTATTGGCCGCGACATCACTCGGACTTGCAACTGTCTGGCTCGGTATCCTTTTTCTGATCAAGGATGAAGCGCTTCAGTTCCTTGGGGAGCCAAGGGGAGAGTTTATGGCTGTGGTTCCTGTTGGTTATGCTGCCAAACCCAGCAGCGGACCGCAAAAACAACCGTTCGAGATGAAAGTCAGATATCTGGATTAAATGATTATTCAGGCAATGGATTATTCTCATCGCTTCCCTTTATCACATCTTCTGCTGTCTCTCTATCCTCCTTTCTTACCAAAACCTTAATCTCACCCATTTTACCGATATTTACAGGATAAGGGCTTACTTTAGATGACCTTAAAACCACGGGTATCCCGCCGCTTTCAAGCAGGTCTTTTATCATCTCTGCCTCAAGAGGATCATAGGTGATCAAAATCTGAACCCAATCTTCGCTCATTTTATCCTTTTTGCAATCGCTTTGAACTCTTCTGTACCTGCAATCTTCAATAACTGAAATAAGACCGTCTCTGTGCAGGTTATGACAGCGCCGGCGTCACGCATGAATTCACATGCAGTTCTCCAGTTTTCTTTTGCCCTTGAACAGACCGCATCCTTAACCAAATGGACATTAAAGCCGTTCTGCAAAAGTCCGATACAGGTCTGCAGGATACAGATATGAGTTTCCATCCCGGTTAAGATAATATCTTTTTTATTGAGTTTTTTGATTTCATTGATAAATGCCGGTTCATCACAGCAGCTGAAGGTCAATTTCTCGATCGGCTTATATACAGGTAATGCATTTCTTATCTCCTCTACTGTCTGCCCAAGCCCTTTTGGGTATTGCTCGGTTACAACTATCGGCATATTAAAGATCCTTGAGAGTTCTATAAGGTGCAGGCAATTGATTACGACTGCTTCTTTCTGCTTCATCACTACTGCGAGTCTGTCCTGAATATCAATGATTAATAATGCGGTCTTACTTTTATTTAGGGAAAACGATTCCATAGGATCTCCTTTCTCTAAAGAAATATTATTAGTGACAGTTAGATTACTTTATAAATCACCTTCTTGGCAAGGAGGGAAATTGAGTGTCCATTCTGTTATAATTTTGTTGTTTAAAAAGGAGGGAACCGATGTCTGCTGAGGTTATCTCAAGAAATAAGTCATATATCATGGGAACGAGACTTCCCTTTGTATCCGCTTCAGTCCTGCCTGCCATATTAGGCTCTGTCTGGTCATGGGTATATGGTAGCGAATTCTATCTGCTGAATGCCTTATTGGGAGTTTTTGGTGTCTGCTTTCTGCATTTAGGGGCGAATACCCTAAATGATTATTTTGACTGGGAAGAAAGCGATAAGATAAATAGATTTGTTACTCCCTTCAGCGGTGGGAGCAGGAGCAGGCTCGAAAATATCTTAACGAGAAAGACGTTTCTCTATATGTCGGTCATATTTTTCATCCTTGCATTTGCAGCAGGGATATTGCTCATCATTATGGATCGTCCGTTGGTATTGCTGATAGGGACTCTCGGCGGACTCTGCGGCATCCTTTATTCGATGAAGCCGTTCTCTTTCCAGTCAAGAGGTCTTGGGGAACTGATAATCTTTCTGGCTTTTGGTCCTCTGATAACGCTTGGAACAGGCTATATCAACTCGGGAGTATTCAGGCCGGAATATTTTCTGATAGGGATCCCCAATGGAATTGTTGTTGCAAATATCCTATGGATAAATGAATTTCCTGATTATGAAGCAGATAAGAATGCCGGGAAAAGAAATCTTGTTGTAAGAATGGGAACTGCCAATGCAAGGTTAGTTTATCTTGCCTTGGAAATGCTTTTTTATGTTTTTGTTGTCTTGCTCGACTATCTTAAACTCTATCCTGTATCAGCGCTCATAATCCTTTTATCCATCCCGATCGCCATGAAAACCTCAAAGCTTATGTGGAAGAACCACAATGACCCGGTTGCGATCATACCTGCACAGGCTGGAACGATCAAGTTTCAGATGATTACGGCTGTGCTGACTATTATTTCATTTATCATTGATAAATTCATCTGAGATATGAACTCCTGGAAAGACAATATTTCCTTCATCCTTGTTGAGCCGAAAGAACCCGGAAATATCGGCGCTGCAGCGCGTGCAATGAAAAATATGGGATTTTCAAAGCTTGAGCTGGTTCATCCCGGATACTTCTTTACCAGCGAGGCCAAACAGATGGCTTGCCAGGGTGTTACCATCCTTGATAACGCAACAATCCATAAGAGTTTCAGAGAAGCTATTGAGGATAAGCGTCTTGTTATCGGGACAACAAGACGCATGGGGAGAAGGAGGGGACTTATTGTGCCGCTGAAAGAAAGCGTCAGGCGTATTATAACTGTTTCCAAAAAGAACAAGGTTGCGATACTCTTCGGCAGGGAACGCATTGGCCTGACGAACCGGGAAATAGAAGAATGCGGACTTTTGATAACAATACCCTCAGACCCTGCTGCTCCTTCACTGAACCTTGCGCAGAGTGTCATGCTGGTGGCCTATGAACTGAGCCAGAAAACATACAAGTCTGAGTTGCCCGCATTAATGAAACAGAAAGAGGTTGAGCCGCTTTATGCCCGGATTGAATCGACCCTCAAACTGCTCGAATTCATCCCGCGGGGAGACGCAGACCTTGAAAAGAAAATCATGAAGAATCTGAAACACCTCGTCGGCAGGGCAGGGCTTACGGACTGGGAGTTGAAGATGCTCCAGGGATTATGCACACAGGTGGAGAGGAAGATAAAAGAGAAATAAAATTTGTTTTGACTCATTTTAAAATGTATAATTTAAAAGATGTCTGAAATTAGAGGGGGCTGCGTGTCCGTATTTGCATAAAGGTTTATGGATTTTCATTTTGAGGCACGATATCCGAGAGAGCAGCAAAATTTTTATAAGAAATGTACGAAAGAATTTACCGGTAAAAAGATGCAGAAAATTAAAGAGGTATATGCATGGTTCAAAGAGAAATTAGGAAAAAAGTAAGAGAATTTGTTAAAGAACTGAAAAAGCACAGAATCAGAATAAATAAAGTAATTTTATATGGTTCACAGGTTTCTGGAAAAGCCCATGAATATAGTGATATAGATGTGGCAATAATTTCTCCGGATTTCGGTAAAAACAGTTATAAGGAAGGATCAAGGCTTTTTGAAATAGCCGGTCAAATAGATTCAAGGATTGAGCCTGTTCCGATATCCAAAAAATCCTATGAAAATGATACATGGATTCCGCTGATATATGAAATCAGAAAAAATGGCATTGAATTGAAAACGGCATAACACTGGTTATTTAAGATATTAAAGCTGTAGAGAAGCACTTCTGGACAAGCGAACGAATTCCGGGGACACTATACTTAATTCTTGCTTCGGCAAGAACCTGATGTTAGACAATTACTGCCTCTTCGGGTATTTGAAACCTGACCGATATTGCATACGCTACCAGAAAATAGTGACGCCGATGATATAGAATTTCGACCTTACAAATGGTTAGAATGGGTATTATATATGAGACACTGCTACAGACAGTTGCCTGTCTCGGACCGTGTGCATCTGTTGTTTAGTTCATTTGCCTCCGGGATTCGATAATCATAGTCCACGATAACTGTATAGGAAGCTGCTGACGGTACGCCAACTGTGTATCCTATGGTGCTTGCCACCTGCGGAGTCAAGCCAGCGAATGTAACCACGACGTCCCCGATCGAAACATGGATATCCTGCGTTATGCTTCCTGTACATATGTTTTTAATCCATGGTTTCACCCATACTCCTCTATCGTTGCGGATTATCTCGATCCTGGTGACTACCAGATCCACATTCGGCTTCTTCTTCATTCCTCCGGTTGTTTTATCAATTTCCAATGCTCCGCACTCACTCGCACTTGGCGATTTTATGGGTTCAACTGCTATCGATTTTATATCCTTTTCTATGCCCAGCCCGACCCCCGAATATCCCAGTATGACAAAAAAACCTAAAAGTAGTGTAATAATTATAAAAGAAAGCGATTGTCTCATTTTTCCCTCCTCATAGTCTTTTTTTATTCACTGCCTAAACTAT
>VGWX01000052.1 GCA_016873615.1 Nitrospira sp.
TGTTTCTCTGGATTATATGTCATGTCCCTTCCGTCGACCTCCTTAAGCCTGCCTATTAAATCAGACTTCTATTTGTGCCAGTATGTCTCAATTATTTCAATAGGCTGATTTTGTTTCTTTGTAGGTGAACAAGACAAAAGGTGGCTGGTTATTATGGGGTGAAAGCTGTCAGTATTTATTAAAGAGCCGATTGTTTTTAATGATGATAATTTTATGCGACAAAAGATGAAGGATTAGTTTACGAATACTATTAAGAGTCCCATAATTGAATAGACATTAAAGGCTAACATAAATCATTTAACATTAAAAAAGCTTGCAAATTAGAAATTTATTTTCTATATTGTAAACATGCCTGTGGTAAAGCGCACAATCTCAGAGAAATTAGCCAAGTATCTCAAGTTGTTCCCCATTGTGGTTATTGTGGGACCGCCTTATCCCTATCTCTATAGGGCACTAACGTTGTTATATTACGGGTTGTCAGCAAAAAAGATGCCGGCAAATTCATCAAATCACTCAACTGATTTTATGTGCACTGAAGAGTATATTATTTAAAATGATGGAACTTGGCCTGAGTTTACGCATGAAAAGGGAGATTATGAACTACTTATTCAGGATCTTTGCAGCTTCTTTTGCGAAATAGGTGAGAATCAGGTCAGCCCCGGCCCTTTTGATTGAGATGAGTATCTCCATCATGACCCGCTGTTCATCTATCCAGCCGAGTTTTGCGGCAGCCTTAACCAGTGAATATTCACCGCTCACATTATAGGCTGCAACAGGCACATCAAAGGAATCTTTAACATCAGAGATGATATCGAGATATGAGAGGGCTGGTTTTACCATGATGATATCCGCGCCTTCTTCAATATCAAGCGCCACTTCTTTCAGAGCCTCTCTTCTGTTTGCAGGGTCCATCTGGTATGTGCGCCTGTCGCCGAACTGTGGCGTTGATTCTGCGGCCTCTCTGAAGGGTCCGTAAAAAGCAGAGGCATACTTTGCAGCATATGACATGATCGGTATGTCCGGGAATCCTTCCTCATCAAGCGCCAGCCGTATTGCCTCAACCCTTCCATCCATCATATCAGACGGAGCAACCATATCAGCTCCGGCCTTTGCATGTGAAACAGCCTCTTTGGCTAAAAGGTCAAGAGTAGAATCATTCTGGACATCTCCATCTTTCACAATCCCGCAGTGGCCGTGGCTTGTGTATTCACACATGCAGACATCAGTAATAACGTAGAGTTCGGGTATCTTATTTTTGATAGCCTTAATCGCCTTCTGCACAACGCCGTGCTCATCATATGCGCTTGAGCCAATCTCATCTTTATGCTCAGGGATTCCGAATAGCAGCACAGCAGGGATGCCGAGGGAATGGACTTCTTTTGCATGCTTAACCAGAAAATCAACAGATTCCTGAAAACATCCGGGCATTGATGAAATCTCTTTTTTTACACCTTTGCCGAAAGTAACGAACAATGGATAAATAAAATGATCAGGAGAAAGGGAGGTCTCCCTCACCATCCTCCTGATCGTCATGTTCCTTCTTAACCTTCTTGGCCTGTGGAGCGGAAACATAGGGTTATAATGAATACCTTATCCGCGGGAACCGCAACCTGAACTGCCTGAACCACAACCTGAAGAACCGCCGGGGCTGCAGGATGAAACGCCTCCTGTAAAGATAAATCCTTCCCCCTCTTCTCCGGCATAATAGTCGAATTCCCTGTCTGTAAGGGTTTCAAGGGTCTGTTTGTCTACAAAAACTTTTAAGCCATTTTTTTCTATGACTTCATCGTCAGGCATCTTCACTTCCTGCAGATCAAGGCCAAAAGATGGACCACAGCAGCTTTGTCCGGCAACAAATATCCTGATGCCCCAGTTTGCTTTGCCTTCTCCTTCCAGAATGGTCTTAGCCTTCTCCGCAGCCTTTTCTGTAATCGTCATTTCCTTCATACCTCCAAATAGTTTAATAATTTAGCATAGTAAATTATTTATAAAAAAAGCAAACTCTGAGAATGCAGATATTTATTTTGCTTATTTGGGCCTGAAGTTCTCTAAAGAATCTCCCTGAATTTTATCAGTTCGGAAAATTTGTAAAGTGTAGACATGGCCTTGCTGACCGTCTGGATACCAGCCTCTTCAAGAGCAGCAACAGGATTGAGACCGCCTAAGATGATCATCCCTGCCTTGTCCATACTCACCGGCATCTCAAGGAGCGGCTGATTGGGATTTCCGGTCATCAGGATACCGCCGATGCCTTTGTCCTTCATCTTTTCCCTTAATTGCATTGCTCTTTCAATGCTGACAACCGGTATCTCCCTGAAGCTTGCGAGTATTTTTCCTGAATGATTTCTGACAGCGCCTATAACATCCGTCATCCTGCTTTTTATAAATATCTCAAGCGGGTCAAGAGATGAACCTTCGTAACTTATGAGAGCGGCAAACCTTGATGGTTCAGATTTTTCTATCTGCAATACGCCGCCAAATTTCGATGTGACCGGAATTCCTGCCTTAAGGAATATCCCGTTTATTGTTACACTGCATACAGTGCCGAATCCTATCTGTCCGGCAGGCACTGTAATATCACCGATTTTCTCACCTGCTTTGCGGAAAACAACCTTATCAGACATAACAAAGGAAGATGAGAAAACCGGTTTCATAATACGCAATGCTTCTTTCAGTTTTTCTTCAGGGAAATAGGAAACATTCAGGATGATGTTCCCATCTTTTCTTTCCAAATTAATGTCTGTAAGATAGGATAGGGTTTCTATTTTACTGCCTACAAAACCAACTTTTTCAGATACAAGGGCATGGGAAAGTTCTTCCCTTCCCTTTTGTGTAATCATTCTTCCTTCCTTTCCAAATACTTTTGTATGCCCTCTTTCATCGAGTATCCTCATGTGATACCTGACAGTCCTTTCTGTGAGTTCTACTCCGTGGAGTTTCAGCTGTTTTGACAGTTCCCTTGAGCCGAGTATTTTATCCTGATGTTTTTCAAGAATTTTCAGGATTGCCAGCATTGTCTTCGTCATAATAGCATTACCTCATTTCGGGGGCATGGTAAACCATGCCCCCGGTCTATTATAACCTAACCGGCATGAACACTATCTTTCATTCCTACCCCAAACATTATTTTTTCTGCTTCTGCCATATCTGATTCCATCACATAAGATATACCTGTTATCTCTGCGGCCTCTTTTGTCAGAGAGACAAGATCGTTCCTGTCGAGATGTCTAATTGCGAATTTTCTTGCGCCGGCCATAAGCTGCTCAAGTCCGATCGTCAACCTCTCACAAAAAGTATACATACCAATTGCACCAGCGGGAATCTCGTCGTAGTCTTTGCCATATTTTGATTTCAAAGTCTCGGCGCTGACAAATATTTTTTCTATTGAATCACCGTACTTCTTTATTTCAGCAGGCAGTTTCTCTTCCGAAATCCATTTCTGTATGTTCTTGCCGACCATTGCGGGTATCATTGTTGCACGGCCCATACAGACAGCCTTCACAAAAGGCGCACCCATGGCAATTGCCTTGAATATATGATCTTCGAGTGAAAATCCACCTGCTATGGCAATATCAGGCACATATTTCCCCTGTGACTTCAGTTGATTGGCAAATTTATATGCAAGCGCTTGAAGATAGATGGTAGGAATCCCCCACTCATTCATCATTCTCCATGGGCTCATGCCTGTTCCACCGCCTGCGCCGTCAATGGTAAGCAGGTCTATCTCTGCATCAGATGCAAATCTCATTGCCCTTGCGAGGTCAATAATCCTGTATGCGCCCGTTTTCAGAGAAACGAACTTTGCGCCTATTTTCCTCAAATGTGCAACACTATCCATAAACCCATCATACTCGACCATGCCGAGCCTTGAATGTCTTTCAAATTCTTTAAAGGCACCTTCACGAAATGCCTTCTGGACAACTGGATCCTCAGGGTTTGGCAGGACAATATAGCCTCTCCTTTTCAGTTCGAGCGCCATATCAAGGGTTTTGAGCTTAACTTCGCCACCTATGTCTTTTGCACCTTGCCCCCACTTTAACTCATGACATACTACGCCGAGCTTCTCTACTGCATATTCAGGTGAACCAAGTCTCCCATCCTCTACGTTTTGTTGAAGGACGATTGCTCCATAACCATCTGACCATTTTCTATAGGTGTTCACCCTTCTTGCAAGCTCCGGAGAATTAACTACCTTTCCATGCTTTAACTCTGCCTTTGGATCCATCCCAACAATATTTTCACCAATTACCACCATTATTCCCGATATAGCTGCTCCGATAGCCATTGGCTCCCAATTATCCCTGGCTATATTTGTTGAGCCTAAAGCGCCGGTAAAAATCGGGACTTTTAGCTTAACCTTGTGCTTATTGCCAATTGCAACTTCAGTAGCTACACTGGTAAATAAAGCCTTATCAGAGTCAGCTTCTATCCCTATTGCCCCTACACACGAACCCTGAATGTTCAAATGTGAATAATCCACAGGATAGGGCTTTGTGGCGCCGGCAGTTACCTTTCCAAAAGGCTGGGGGTAAAGAACCTCTCTTCCCCTAAAAGACGATTTGCCTATTTCACAAAATCCCGGACATCCGTCCAGACAAACAGAACATATTCCTGAATACGGTGCCGGATCAGGAACCCTGTTCCTTGTCCCTGTTGCCGAACTTGCATTTGGTTGACCTTGATACATTTTGGCCTCCTTTTAGTAAGTAACAGTTATTTTTCTGACATTGAATTAAGTATTTCTCATGTCAGAAGACAAAAAAATATTCAGATATTTTCTTGTCTAATCGTATGATTCATAATTGAGCCACTTTTCAAGCGCATAATAAAAGCAGCTCTGCGTTATCACCTCCTTCGTTTTTCAATAAAGATGGAACTTCTTTTTTCAGGCACATTGAATCGCCCGATCTTAGTGTTTCCCCTTTATTTTTTATGACAACAGAGATAGCTCCTTTTAAAACATATATAAGCTTTATGCCTTCGGCAGGGATGAAATTTTCTGGTTTAGCGTAAGGCTCTAAAATGATGAGAGTGCCTGATACATTGCCGTTATTAACAATGCGATAACCCTTAAGGCCAGTTTCATTTATTGACAGATGAGAGAAGATTTTCTCTTTCTTAATAAGCCATTGAACGTCTTCAGATTTATATTCTTCAAATAATGTTGAGAAATTCACTCCAAGTGCATTGCAAATCTGTATAAATGAGTGAAGAGAAGGGTTTATCTGGTTATTTTCTAATTGAGAGATAAAGCTCGGAGTAAGGTCAACCTTCTCAGCAAGCTCTTTCTGGCTCATGCCAATATTTATCCGTAATTCTTTTATTTTTGTTCCTATGTCAAAAAAAGGCTCTTTTCTCACAGGTGTGATTGCTATGCTTTTTTTGCTATTCTCAATTTCATAGGGATGTGGCTTGAACGCCTCTCTGTCAGGCCGACCTTCAAGCTTCAACGCTTTTATGTAGAGCTTATCTCTTCTCTTGTATAATTCTAAAACCACCTGTGTGATGTGCCTTAAATTCGCTTCAAATGCCGGGCTGTGAGCTTCTTTCTCTAAAATCCAGTATGCGACAGTACCTATGTCGTAAAGTCGTGGACATATATAGGTAAAGAATTTATAGGTGCTGTTTTCATCTCCCCAGAGGTCTTGCATGCCGGTAAGGCTGTCAAAAATGTATCTGTTTCCTGAAGGGAGATTGTCTTCTAAAGAATTAAGGACATCTGTAAAATGGGTTATATCAGAAGGGTTATCAACTTTAATGACATTTTTACCTGAGTAATTTTCATAAAACTTGATAAATACTCTATCATTTTTACCTTTTCCCGAAGTAAAACAGTCAAGCAATATGAAAGTTTCTTTAGAAGGGGCATTGCCGAGTTGCTGAAGAATACTATGGGGTGATTTATTAAAACTCACATAGATGACATTCTGATTTTTTTCAAAAGATTGCCTGATAAAATTCTGTACAAACAGTTCAAAGGCAGTGCCTGCCTCGACTTCCCAAACCACATTATCGCCGATATAGAAAGAATCTATAAGCCTGTCGAGGTCTTTAATGCCGGATGTTATTTTATCCATAATAAGAACATACGGTAACCGGTTACCGTATGTTCTTATACTATAGAAAAAAAATGAGGTTTGTCAAGTGAGACTTTAGTTTAAAATTGTTTTCGCTGCCATGCCTGAAGGATTGCTTGAATCAGAACTTTTTTGCCATAAAAAGGGGGCTTTACCGGCGCTAACGCCGTCACAGCAAGAAAAGGGAAATTTGGGCTTGCTTCGGGAGGGACTACTATGCTTGGAGTTTCCTGAGTTTTCAACCGAATTCAAAGAGGAGATGGAAATCATCCATTCCAACGGGCGATAATCCCCGCAATGCTGTCTTGTCAGGGAACAGGCGATTATAAATCCCATCAGCTATAGCGTAATTAAAAAAACTCGGTACGCCAAAGAACCGTCTTGACACCAGAAAAACCCTCTCTACCAGCAGCTTGAGTTTTAAATTCTGTCCAAGATACACTGCCGCAAAATACGACACGGCAAGGACTAGTACGACAATATTTCTTATGCTGATATAGCTTCTTACTCGAATATCCTCAAGGTTATAGCACTGTTTGATGTATCGGTACGGCTCATCACACTTCCACCGGGTCAAATAGTATTTAAGATATGAAGATGCCCTGACGATGGCTGATATTGTGATGACTCACAGAATAATTGTGAAGGAGGTTGCCAAACAATACAATTTTTACGCTACTTTTATGCCAAAGCCTATATTCGGTCAGAATGGAAGTGGCATACATACCCATCAATCTCTTTTTAAGGGTGACCGTAATGCCTTCTTTGACCCAAAGTATCAATACTTTCTTTCAGAGACAGGGAAGAACTATATTGCAGGGATTCTCACCCATGTAAAGGAGATAACCCTTGTGCTGAACCAGTGGGTGAATTCATACAAGAGGTTTGTTCCGGGCTATGAGGCACCTGTATATATCTGCTGGGCGAGACGGAACAGGTCAGCGCTTGTAAGGGTCCCTCTTTATAAACCCGGCAAAGAAAAAGCAACTCGCATAGAGCTCCGTTCACCTGATCCTGCATGTAATCCTTATCTTGCCTTTGCCTGTATGCTTAACGCTGGTCTGAAAGGTATTGAGAAAAATTACAAGCTTCCCGATCCGACAGAGATAGATGTCTATCACCTTTCAGAGGCGGAAAGGGGTCAGATGGGCATAGACCAGCTCCCAGGAAGTCTTATAAAAGCCATTGAGTATGCTGAAAAAAGCGAACTTTTGCGGGAAACTATTGGTGACCATATCTTTGAACAGTTTATAATAAGCAAGAAAGTGTAATGGGATGACTATCGAATCAGGATTCATCCTTACGAATTAGAGAAATATCTGCCGATCCTTTAAAATATCATATAGATATATGTAAATTTCTTTCACATATGATATTAAACATAGAAACAGATAATAGTATCGATTCTGAGGTTAAGTGATGCTTTCATTGAAACAACTAAGTACCGGCTTAGGCGGTCTGGATAAAGTAATCAATGGATTACGAGCAGGTGATAATGTTGTATGGCAAGTGGATGACATTCAAGATTATCGGCACTTTGTTATTCCTTTTGTTGACCATGCATTGAGAAGCAACAAAAAAGTTGTTTATATGAGATTTGCAGAGCATGAACCACTTTTAAAACCAAAAGAAAATATCATCATTTACAACCTGGATGCACACAGTGGGTTCGAGATATTTTCTTCACAGGTTCACAATATTGTGACAAAAGAAGGAGAGGACATATATTATGTGTTTGATTGCCTTTCGGATTTACTATCAGCATGGGCTACTGATTTAATGATCGGGAATTTTTTCATTATTATCTGTCCATATCTTTTTGAATTAAACACAATTGCATATTTTTCAATTCTACGTAGAAGCCACTCATTTAAAACCATTGCCCGAATTCATGAAATAACACAGGTATTGCTGGAAGTCTATAATTATGAAGGAAACTATTATGTGCATCCGCTAAAAGCTCAGAATCGTTATGCTCCGACGATGTTTCTCCCCCATCTCAAGGATGGTAATTTATTTGTTCCGATTATTAACAGTGTTGATACAACAAGATTGTTTTCATGTATCTCACAAAAAGGAGAAGAAAGCACAAAAAGGAAACTGGATTACTGGGACCGTCTGTTTTTAAAGGCAGAGGATTTATCTCAGAGCTCTCTGTCGATTGAAGAAAAGCAGAACATGGTTGAGCAATTATGTCATATCATGATTGCTCGAGAGAAAAGAATGTTATCTCTTGCAAAATATTATTTTTCTCTTGAAGATTTGTTAAATATTAAATCAAGGCTGATTGGAACAGGTTTCATTGGTGGAAAAGCTGTGGGGATGCTTCTTGCAAGGAATATATTATTAAAGGACAGAGCCGTAGATTGGCAGCGCTACTTAGAGCCACATGATTCCTTTTATATTGGCTCCGATGTTTTTTATTCATATATTGTGCAAAACGGCTGGTGGAAATTGCGCATGGAGCAAAAGACAAAAGAAGGATATTTTAAAGTAGCTGCTCTGCTGCGTGAAAAAATGAAAAATGGAAATTTCCCGAGTGAAATTAAGGAACAATTTCAACAAATAATTGAATATTTTGGCCAATCTCCTATTATTGTCAGGTCCAGCAGCCTATTGGAGGATGCATTCGGAAACGCCTTTGCCGGTAAATATGAAAGTATTTTTTGTGTAAATCAAGGGACGCCGGAAGAGAGATATAGGCATTTTGAAGAATATGTCCGAAGGGTATTTGCCAGCGCAATGAATGAAGATGCATTAACATATCGTTTACAGAGGGGTCTTGACAAGCAGGATGAACAGATGGCGCTTTTAGTCCAGAGGGTGTCAGGATCGTATCGTAAACATTATTTTTTCCCTGACTTGGCAGGAGTCGGTGTTTCTTATAATACATTTGTCTGGAAGGAAGGCATGGATCCAAAAGCAGGCATGCTGAGATTAGTGCTTGGACTCGGGACACGGGCCGTTAATCGTGTTGAAAATGACTATCCGCGGATTATTGCACTGGATGATCCTTTGCTCCGCCCGCATGCAGGCATTGAGGTCACAAGGAAGTTTTCACAGCATGAAGTAGATGTATTAAATATAGAGGAGGACATTTTACAGACAGTTTCATTAATAGAACTGACTAAAAACGAAGACTACAATATCAAAATGGAATTATTAGGAACAAGAGATTATGAGACAACACAGAAAATAAGAGAACTCGGGATAGAAGAGCGGGAAGCCTGGGTCCTTACTTTTGACGAGCTGCTTTCCAAAAGCTCTTTTGCGGGTGTTATGCAGAATATGTTAAAGAAACTGGAGAGCATATACAAATACCCTATAGATATAGAATTTACTGTTAATTTTACGCAAAAAAGTGCGTTTACAATCAATCTGGTTCAATGCAGACCCCTTCAGACAAAAGGGGGTGATCAGAGGATAGAATTGCCTGTGCATATAGACAATGATAAGATTTTATTTCAATCTAAAGGCAGTTTTATGGGCGGCAGTATCTTGCAACACATAAGGAGAATTATATACGTTGAGCCTGAAAACTATCATGGGTTGTCATTGTCTGGGAAATATGATATTGCACGCCTTGTAGGAAAACTAAATAAAATGGCAGCAAACAGGATGGAGCTGCCTATACTTTTATTAGGTCCTGGCAGATGGGGGACAACGACTCCTTCATTAGGGGTTTCTGTGAGATTTTCTGAAATCAATAATATCGCGGTGATTGGAGAAATTTCATACATGAGCGGCAGTTTAATGCCGGAGCTTTCCTTTGGCACCCACTTTTTTCAGGATTTAGTCGAAACTGATATTTTCTATGTAGCGCTGTTCCCTGAAAAAAGTAATGTCATTTTTAATAAAGACGCATTAAATCGTTTCAAGAACGTGCTTGAGGAACTTATTCCAGACAGCGGTAAATACAAAGAAGTCGTGAGAGTTTACGATATAGACGATAAAGTCTTACACCTAGCAGCAGACATCATGTCTCAAAAGGTGATCTGCTTTAGCAATGAATCATTAAAATAATTAGGGATACGATAGTTAGTCTGAAAACATCTTATGTACATCTCTAAAGCTCAAAAGCTCTGCATATGGATAGAGAGTTGACATTGCATAACTCTCTGTATAAATCCGTGCCTCTTCAATTGCAGCTATTGAATTAAGCCCTCCGACAACTATCATGCCGACTTTATCAGTGCCTACAGGAATATCCAAAAGGGGTTGATTTGGCTTGCCAAGGAGCATGACACCATTGAAGTCCCTTTTTGCCATTTTTTCGATAAGCCTTTCTGTTTCTGGAAGACTCACTGTTGGTATTTCTCTAAAACTTCCAAGGACTTTCCCTGAATTATTTTTTAACGCTCCAAGAACATCTGTCATTCCACTCCTTATAAAAATTACGAGCGGGTCGAGGGAAGAACCCTCATAACTAATGAGGGAAATAAACCTCTTCGGGTTGCCATTTTCTATTTCAATTACTCCTCCAAATTTGGATGTGACAGGTATCCCGGCCTTTAAAAAAATCCCATTTATCGTAATACTGCAAACAGTTCCTACCCCAATATTACCCTGCGGGACGGTAATAGCACCTATATTTTCTCCGCTTTTTGCTATCATCAGTCTATTACTTATCACATATGGCGAGTCAAAAACCTTTGCCATAATTTTCAGAGCTTCCCTTAATCTGTCTTCTGGAAAAAATGAGACATTCATAATTATATTGCCCTGAAGTGTATCAATGTCAAAGTCTGTTAAAAAGGAGAGGGTTTCTATTTTGCTTATGACAAAGCCAACCCTTTTGGACATAGAAGTATAAGTTGGCTCTTTCCGCTCTTTTTTTGTAATCTTTCTATTTTTTGTATTTAACACCTACATAAAGCCTTTTTACCGATATTTTATTGTAGTATTGCCGGAGCCTTTTAGAGAGTTATATTGCTTTAAAACCTCCCATGTGTAATCATTACAATAAAACAATTATCAGACTATTCCGTATGCAAGCATTGCTTTAGCTACTTTTAAAAATCCGGCAATATTTGCCCCTGCAACATAATCGCCCTTTTTACCATAAGCATAGGCTGCCTCAAGGCAGGTTTTATGAATTTCCTTCATTATGTTTAAAAGTCTTTTATCTACCTCTTCTCTTGTCCAAGCCAATCTGAGACTGTTCTGGCTCATCTCAAGCCCGGATACTGAAACCCCACCAGCATTTGCTGCCTTCCCGGGGCCAAAGAGAAGATTATTATCCTGAAAAACCTTAATAGCTTCAGGAGATGAAGGCATGTTTGCACCTTCCGCGACACAGTAACATCCATGTTTTACCAAAGCCCGGGCATGCTGACCGTCAATTTCATTTTGGGTAGCGCAAGGCAAGGCTATATCAACTTTTAAGTTTTGTTCTTTAATGACATCCCATACGCTATTTCCTACAAAACACACTGATCCGTATTTATCAGCGTACTCTTTTATTCTTCCCCTTCTTATATTTTTTAGTTCTTTTACGAAATCATATTTTTCACCGGATATGCCAGAGTCATCAACTATGGTTGAATGAGAGTCACAAAGTGTTATTACCTTACCTCCGAGTTGATTTACTTTTTCCACTGCATACTGAGCTACATTTCCGGCGCCGCTTACAGCAACTACTTTATCCTTGAAATCAATTCCCCTTGTCGCTAACATTTCAGCCGCAAAATAGACAGCGCCATAACCTGTAGCCTCAGGTCTTATCAAACTGCCCCCATACTCAAGACCTTTTCCGGTAAGGACACCTGTATGCTCATTGACAATCTTTTTATAGTAACCATACATGTAACCTATTTCCCTTGAACCAACACCTATATCTCCAGCAGGCACATCAATATCAGGGCCGACATGTCTGTAAAGCTCTCTCATAAAAGATTGACAGAACTTCATCACCTCGTCATCTGATTTTCCTTTTGGATCAAAATCAGAACCACCTTTTGCACCTCCCATAGGAAGTGTAGTGAGAGAATTTTTAAAGATCTGCTCAAAACCCAAAAATTTCAAAATGCTTAAATTTACAGAGGGATGAAACCTAAGGCCGCCTTTATAAGGTCCGATTGCATTGTTAAATTGAACTCTGAAGCCTCTGTTCACATGAACTTCACCTTTATCATCAACCCATGGGACACTAAAAATGATCGACCGGTTAGGTTCGACAATTCGTTCATAAATTTTTGCTTTTACAAACTCAGGGTGCTTTTTTACTGTAGTCTCAAGTGTTTCCATGACTTCTTTTACTGCCTGGTGAAATTCGTGTTGATCAGTATCTTTTTGTTTTACCTTTTCGACAACATCGTTAATAATAGACATCTTTATGCCTCCTCATGTGTTAGATTGCAATTTGCTGTTACTTAGATTGTGCCGGGATCACTTTTTGTCATCCGATTGGCATTCGGTAAACGGTTACCTGACGTCAATACTTTAAATAATCAGAAAATTATTTGTCAAGGAAGGCGTCAAAATACACTGATAAGCAAATCAGATATGTTATCAGGCTTATTTTGTTTAACGTAATTTCAATCTTACATTATAGTAAAGCCATAAGAGATGAGATCTGAGGAAACAATAAATCTCCTGGGGGAAGCTCTCACTTCTAATGCTTCTTATTGCCGCAGGGACATCAATTGACAGAGGACAATTTTTTCTGCACCTTCCGCAGGTCAGACAGAACTCAAGCTTATTATTGACTTCTTCATCTGTCAGACTCTTATAGGCCAGCCCTTTACCGCCAAGATATTTTTCATCTGCGAATTCATTCCCGATGGTGTTGTACATCGGGCAGTGCAGAAGACAGTTCCCGCAGTCAATGCAGCAAAGAAGTTCTTTAAAACCTTTCCCGATCATCTCTGTCCTTTTGTTGTCGAGCAGGATAAGCACTATTTCCCGCGGAGGATGGACGCCCCTGAAGAACTTTTTTTCAACATCGGCAGTCTTGCTGACCCCGCTGATGATTTCGATAAATGATGGAATCAGAGAACCTGTTGCATTGAAACAGATAACCTTCAGCATATTCAGTGCGTCTTCTACCGAAGGGTAGATTTTGTCGATTGCCGTAACAACTATATGCTTTTCCCTCCGTATAACTTGAAAGATATTGCCTTCATTATGGGCAAGCACTATCGAGCCTTCTTCTGCTGTAATGGCGTTCGCACCGGTTATCCCGACATGGGCTTTCTCTATATAGCCATTTATTTCGTCTCTTACAAACCTGACAATCCCGTCAGGATCTTCGTCTATTTTTTTACCGTAATATTTTGAAAGACCTTCTGCAATTGTCTTTGCTGAAAGATGCGCAACCGGTCCTGTCGGATGTGAAGGTTTGGATTTCAGGACCTGCAATATCCTGTCACCGATATCTGTTTCAATAACCTCAATTCCATGTGATCCCAATGCAGAAGAAAGTTCGATCTCCTTTGTGACATTCGATTTGGACTTAACGACGAGCTTTTCATCGCCTATTTGCCGGCATATGATTCTCACTGCATCATCTTTTGTATCAGCCTTAACGACTTTTATTCCATTATCTTCTATTTTTTTTATGGCATATCTGAGAAGTTCCTCATTCCCGACTGAAGTCTGCCGGACAGCCTTCAGCCTTTTCATTTTTTCATCAAAATCAGGGGGAAGATTCTTCTTCTGTCTGTCTTTTACAGATGCGAAAGCCTTTTTGAGGGCAGCTATCTCATCGAAATTCATATGGTCCTTAGACTTAAGAATTTTTTCTTGATCTTTTCTCTTCGTACATCATACCGTCGGCCTTAACAAGCAATTCGTGAAGAGACATGGGGTTTGCCGGGTCATACCGTGCAAAACCCATGCTTAAAGAGAGACTGTACGGCCTGCTTTCATACCTGTTGTGGTAATGCATATGCTCTGCAAGTCTGTTAACGAGCAGATCAGCTCCAAACTCAGGGGTTTCAATAGAAAGGATCACGAATTCATCCCCACCATGCCTTGCAATGATATCTGACTCACGAAATGTCTTTTTCAGGATCTGTGCAATATCAATTAATGCCCGGTCTCCTTCCCCATGGCCGAGCGTATCATTGATCTGTTTCATGCCGTCCAGATCAGCAAAAATCATCAACATGCCTTTCTGCATACGGCTTGCGATCTTCAATTGTTGTTCTGCAAGAGTCAGAAACCCACGCCTGTTATAGAGCCCTGTGAGAACATCACGAAGCGACATGACACGCAATTCCTCTTCCAGTTCTTTCCGCTCTGTTATGTCATTGATGAACTTCAGGGTCGCCTCTTTCCCCATCCATTGAGTTTTGACAGCATTAATTTCAACCCATTTGATATTGCCGTATATATCTATAATCCTGAAGGAATATACAGAGGGGACATCTTCATCCATCAGACGTTTACGGAATCTTTCAGCTACGAGTGCTTGATCTTCCGGATGAACAAATTCCAGAAATTCCATATTGATCAAATCCTTTTGTGAATACCCCATTATCTCTACTGTCTTGGGGTTTACGAACTGCAGTTTCGCTTCCTGTACAATAACAATAGCTTCATTGGCATTCTCAACGATCAGGCGGTATTTCTCCTCACTCTCACGCAGAGCCTTATCCGAGTGTTCTATGGTCCCGAGCATTCTGTTCATCTCATCAGCTAAGAGTGATATCTCATCCTTACCCGTCATTTGCACGCGCTTTGAGATATCTCCGCTTGCTCCGATAACGCTTATATTCTGAATAAGGCTTGTTACACGAGAGATTACCTGTTCTTTCAAAAGTATCAGCGTCACAATGCTTAACACCAGCCCGATGAGGAGAAATGAAAGGATAAAATAATAGAAGATGTTTTGCCCTTCCTTATATATATCTCTATTCATGGCCACTCTTAACACAACAGCCGGCTTTCCGAATATATCCTTCAGCATTGCATATCCCTCTATAGTCTGTGTATTCACCGGACGGACCAGAAACGGCTTTTCGTCCGAGAGGGCAGATTTCACTGACTGGAGAAAGTGATCTGACACATCTTTGTCATTAAAGCCATGGATATCAATAGTTAAAGCATCAGCCCCGGACAGGCGCTGGGTTTCATTATCTTTCAGATAGCGGCCGAAAATAAGTGCGCCCCGCATGGGTCCCTGGCCTTCGCTGGTCAGGATCGGCTGTGAGGAAACAAGCATAGGCCCCTCAGACAAAAGAATTATTCCTGAGATATGGCTCTCTGCATGAGTGTGTTTAAGCAGGATACTGTCAGACGCCAAATGATCGAGCAGACTTTGAGGGACCGGCGCTACTTTTTTGTCTTCCAGATCAAATGCCCTGCCGAATATAACCCGGCCTGAGGAATTCATAAACAGCATGACATTGAGCCTTAAGGTGGTGAAAGATGAATCTATTAAATTTCCCTGAATGAAGTTATTGTTTGAATTATTTATAAAGGCATACGTTTCATCCCAGGCAGCCCAGTCTTTAGCTGACCTGGTCAGTTGTGCAAGGTTATCAGATACGGACGTCTGTACCCTCTCTATATTCAGGCGGGCATACTTCTCTTCCAGTTTTGAGAAACTTCTCATTACGATCATCCTTGAAGTTACAAATAGGATCAAGATAAGTCCGACAAGTATGCTTCCCACGATAAGAACTGTCTTTTTATGGAGTGTCATGAAGTTAATTTACAACCTACCCCCCGTTTTGTATATTTTAACTCCAAAGTTTAAAAAATAATTAAAAAATGAACAACCCTTCAGTCCTGAAGGCTTTCGGGACAAGGTATCTTAAATCTCCCAGCCCTTTTCGCCTCGGCGAATCCGCCTGAGTGCGGAGAGGGGGAGGGAATAACTGGAAACCCCTAAGTTCAGCTTCGAAGAATTCGCTCACTAAACAAAATATTTTCCGGCAGGATAGCAGTCTGTATGTCCGGGCTTTTGAATAAAAGTGGAATAATATAAAATGTAATATAATGGAGATACGTAAATTTCTTTCCAGTGCATTTCTCTTTACTTCCTTTACTGAAAAAGAGATTGACCTTCTTCTGGCCTCAACTTCCCTGAAAAAGGTCGGCAGGGGAGAACAGATATTTTCAGAAGGCATTGATGCAACAGCGTTCTTTATTGTTGTCTCAGGGAAGGTCAAGATTTATAAACTTTCTCCTGACGGTAAAGAATACACATTACATATCCATGGCCCGGGCGATCTTGTCGCAGAGGCTGCCATATTCGATTTAATGGTCTATCCTGCTTCCTGCCTGGCCTTAGAGGATACGACTTTAATGCGAGTTTCAAGGGAAGGATTTTTAAGCCTCATAAGGGCGCATCCGGAGCTTGCATTAAAGATGATGAGCGGTTATTCAAAGAGGCTGAGACAGTTTGTTGCAAAGATCGAGGAATTATCGCTGAAGGATATAAAGTCGAGGCTTGCAGGCTATCTGATAAAAAACAGCAGCATAGAAAATGGAGTTGCAGTCTGCCATCTTTCTTATTCAAAAAAAGAGCTTTCATCGCTCCTTGGCACGATCCCGGAAACCCTCTCAAGGGCACTGGCATTTCTCAAACAGAAGAAACTTATCATCGAAAAAGGCAATACTATCATCCTTCCCGATCCTGAAAAACTTAGGGCATTTTCAGAGTAATATAAAAACAGGATTGGGCCCATCATACGATGACAGATAAATTGGTACCTTCTTATCTGCCTCAAAACATGGAGTGCTTCCCCGAAATGCGTCTAACATCTGCTGTTCAATACCTTAATTGCATTACAGTAATCGATGAATACTGTTTGCAATGTGCTTTTTTCAAGAGGGGAAATACTGCTCAAGAGTTTGTCTGACTTCCTGCAGCCACTCTTTCCTTTGTTCTTCAGAGCTGATAACAATAATGTTAAACATTTTGCGATAAAAGCTCTTGACTCCACACAGGCCGAAAATACAGTTTTTCCATATAGTTTCCAAGGGGTCTCCGAATATTGTTGCTTCTCTTTCTGTTTCTGTATTGGAAGTATTAAACACAACAGCTGTTTTTATTTTCAATAAACCACAGGGGACTCCTTCTCCTTTATCATCTCCAATAAATTCATATGCAACTCCGGGACGTATAGCTCTGTCTATCCAACCTTTTAGAATTGCCGGCGGCTGCCCCCACCAATTCGGATGAATAATAATAATTCCATCGGCCTCCGATATTTCCCTGCAGTGTCTTTCTATTTCAGGTGGCAAAGTAACATCTCTTGGTATTTCTTCTGTTGGTAATATCGGATCGAATTTCTCCTCATATAAATCATGGTAGAAAATATCATGACCATTTTGTTTGAGAAATTCCACGGTATTTGTCGCAATTGCATGGTTGAAACTCCTTTTGTTAGGGTGAGCAAGTATTACTGATATCTTCATCGTAATGTAATCTCCTTATCTGTGTTCCAACTGTATTTTTATAAAAGAGTTGCTTTTATAAATTTCAGGATAATTACATCTATTCTAATAAATTTTTTAATGATCCTGTACTCCTCAGCTCCACCTGCAAGTCCGCACTACAAGCAGATAACAAGAAACGATGATTTTCAGTCGTAGACAACAGTGTTGGAACAATAGATTTAAAGAGGAGAACCTTCAGCATGTATCAGATATAGTTCTAATTTCCTATGCTGTGTGTGCTCACTATTTCCCTAATTTCTTCCATATCACTGTCTGTCAAGCCGTTACCAAACACTTTTTGTATTTGCCAGAGCCCACTCTTTTTAATCTTCTGCGCGGGAGAATATTTGCCGAGCCATGAGCTGGAAGGGCCGCAATCTTTGCATAATGAGACTTCTCCGATGAGCTTGGCTTCGATTTCAAGTCTCCTCTGCTTGCGAGAAACAGGTAGTACAACGAAGTACAGGTTATCCTGTATGTATGTCGTGACAAGTTCTTCAGTTTGGGCTTGTTTCTTGAGATTGAGCTTTGAGGCGTATTTTTTCCTATTGGCACTCGGCGTCAGATCCCACTCCCATTGCTCAAAGAAAGGATCATTGTTACGCTTTAGAAGAGCTCTTCCCACATGCTTTCTGAAGATGCTCCTATCCTTATTATTGACAAGAAAATGCTCATACAGGCGAGACTTTAGCAGATGTTTCCCGGTGTGTGTACCGATCCGAACGACTCTGTCTGTACCGTGTCCTTTCTCTCCCTTCTCAAATAGCACATATATGCCATCAGAAGGAATACTGGACTCCTCAAAAGGGAAACGATGCCTTTTCAGTCTTGAGAAAACATTATGGAGCTGAGCACAGTGGCCTTTCATTTTTGTATCCTCCCATTAATAAAGTCTTTAGCACACTTATAGTGCCAGTTAGTCCTAATTCTCTTACGGTATGGGACATACCTGTAACTGTCCTGTCGTTTGATATTCTTGTTTCGAAAATATATCACCACATTTGTCCGAAGGCTGCGCGTGAACTCATAGAAAGGCTCCACATAGTCCATCCCTCCGAAGAAATATATCGTGTCATTCTCCTTAGTTCTCAAGTGATTAAAATCATAATATTTATCTTTTCTGTCCCTTATTTTCCATTTATCCTTAATATTACTGGAGAAGGTGATGTCATATGATGGGAGCAGATAATCCGCCTTTATTAAACCCCAGCCTGCTGACAATATATAGGTTTCCCATCGACTGTTTTCTGCCAGCAGCTGATAAATTTTTGGCTTGTAGAGGTTGCTTGCCTTTAGCAGTTTATCTGGATTGCTATGCTGTCGATTATAATTCTTGAGATACTCACGCCATGTATAACCTGTATCTGGATTGACATCATCCGGCCTGAAGTAAGCAACGCCTTTTTTAACTGGGCATCGGTCAGGGCGTGCGACAAAATACACCTTATCACCATTTAAGAGCTTAAATGTCCCAGCATCATCACGCTTGCTAGCACAGCACTGTATAACGACGGCATCCATGGAACCAACCCCCTTTCTATGTCTTCAATATATTGACTGGTATGATTTTTGTCAATACGACTCTATTGACAACAGGCTTTTGAAGTTAAATGTCTTACAAATTAAAAATTCATAGGGGCAGCACTTCTTAATCCTGTATTTATAATTTTTAATAAAAATGATCGCTCTTCTAAGTAATTCCCCACAATGTTATAATCTTTCAAAGAGCCGTAAAAATCAAAGCAATATAGCTATTAGGACCAACAGAATGAAGCAGGAAAAGTATAAAAGGAGATGGACAGAAGGCAAAGTTAACACCGCTGAAGATCACATTAAGATTCATTATGGAAATACAAAGAATTCGGTCTGGCAAAAATGGCCAATCATTGCATTACTCAGCCCTCCCAAAAGAAATCAATTTACTGTTCAGTTTGGGGTCTGCGTCA
>VGWX01000053.1 GCA_016873615.1 Nitrospira sp.
CAGCCTGTATGAGAAAGTTATTGGTCATTCTCAATTCAATAATGAAAAATCGAATCCCGTGGCAAGCTGATTATTCAACTTGCCCAACACCACCAATCCCTTGACAAAAATCACAGTTGCTCAAGGGAGAGGGGACTTTAAGAATCGCCCCTCCCTTGAGGGGAGGGGATAAAGGGGAGGGTGTTTAAATGTGGCTTTACTAATGACCGTATTAGTATATCTAATATTTTTCTCATAAATGATAAACTATATAAAAAATATGCTTGATATCTCAGATAAAGAACAATGACATATCTGATCCTGAAAATAATGATTAATGCACTGTCCATTGCAGCGGCTGTGAAGTTCGTTGACGGGATAGTATTCACAGGCGAATGGTGGAAGATGATTATTATCGGCGCGGTCTTCGGAATCGTGAATTCTCTTATAAAGCCGATTGTCACTATCTTTACGTTTCCTCTGATTATTCTGACATTGGGTCTTTTTACTCTCATCGTAAATACCATAATGCTCATCATTACTGCAAAGCTTTCAATCCCTCTGGAACTCGGTCTCAGTATTTATGGTTTCTGGCCTGCATTTAAAGGCGCTTTGATTATCAGTCTGGTAAGCATAATGCTTTCATGGATTACAGGGCTTAAGAAAATAAAGTATTACAAGGAATAAGTATGAAACCGGGCATTCTTGTGGTAGACGATGAACCGTCAATATGCTCATTGTTTTCCAAATATCTTACAAACGCAGGATATTCTGTTAAGGAAGCTTCCTGCCTGAAAGAGGCTAAAGAGGCTATTAAATCAATACAGTTCAATGCCGTTATGCTCTTCATGATGTTGCCTGACGGTAATGGCATAGACTGGATTAAGGATTTGAGAGAAGCCAGTCCGGATGTGGCAATTATTGTTATCACAGGCGGAGGGGATATACCTGTTGCAGTTGAAGCAATTCGGCGTGGTGCGGATAACTTTCTGACTAAACCGGTAAATCTGGCAGACCTTGATATCTTTTTGCGTAAAAGCCTTGAACTGCAGAGGCTCAGGAGAAAGGATATAACAAACCAGCGGCTACAGAAGAAAACAATGTTTTATTTTGGCGGGAGCGAGAGCATAAAAAAGGTTAAAGAGCTTGCTTTAATGGCTTCTGTACATAACCTGCCTGTGCTCATTCAGGGGGAAACAGGCACGGGGAAGAGCCTGCTGGCGAGATGGATTCATGAACAGAGTTTATGCAGTTCGGCTGCCTTCGTAGAACTGAGCTGTTCGAGTCTGAAGGGTGATATGCTTGCGAGCCAACTCTTCGGCCATGTAAGAGGCGCTTTTACATCTGCCATTCAGAATAAAGAAGGGCTTATTGAAGTTGCAGATGGAGGCACCCTTTTCCTTGACGAGATAGGTGATATGGATTTAGCCACACAGGCGCAGTTCCTTAAGGTCATAGAAGAGAAACAGTACCGGAGACTCGGAGAAGTAAAAGTTCGAAGAAGTGATTTTCGGCTTATATGCGCTACAAACAAAATTCTTCGTGAGGAAACAAGGCAGAACCGGTTCCTCATGACCTTTATTACCGTATCAATACATTCCCTATAAGTATTCCTCCTTTACGTGAAAGAACTGATGATATGGTTCTTGCACATTACATACTCACAAATTTGGGAGCATATAACGTTGAATTATCCCAGGAAGTAATAAATCTTCTTAAAAGTTACCCATGGCCGGGAAATGTACGTGAACTCAGGAACATACTCGAGATGGCGATTTTCCTTTCAGACGGTGCGTCAATACAAATTGAACATTTCCGCGGCATAGAATCCGCTGATTCTTCATCTCTTCCCCTGTTTGACATCAACGATCTGGACCGGCTGCAGGGAGAGCATATCATGACCGTAATAAAACGTTCAGGCGGAAACAAAAGAAAGGCTGCAGAAGCGCTGGGAATTTCCAAATCAGCGCTTTACCGCAAACTAAAAAAGTTTCAGGAACCTCTTTAGGTTTACAATAAGCATTCTCTGCAATCTCTCACCTTTGGGACATCAGTATCAATAATGGGACGCATTCAACTTATCGTGTGCTGATTGTCTAATGAATAATCCCTCATAACATATTGTATTTCAAAGTATTTTCACCGATGGCATTCCTTTTGCTTTTCTTATATTCAATAGAAAATTCAAAAACCATAGAAGGGATTCAAGTGCAATTGACAAACAAGGATACGCAACAGGAGAAAATATACAGGAACATGCTGCAGCCTTTGAACAATTCCTTTGATGTTTCAAAGTCACATCTCTCCCTTGCTATATTGGCTGATAATTTGAAAAAGCTTGGGGACGGGCTTCAATTGACTATAAAAGAAACTGAAAAGGAATTTCTGTCCATAGGATCGGGCCTGAGAGAATTTTACAGCAGGGCTGAGAATATCTCAAAGATGTCATGGGATATAGCTCAATTATTTTCCGGGACTGAGATATCTGAATCGATAAAGAGATTAAATACATTAGTAGCCCGTATGAACAATAGTATGGAACATGCAAGGCATGAGACTGCAAACAGAATTGAGAAGCTGAAATATCTCATGAATACGACCAGCACGATACATGACCTGCTTGAAAATCTGAAAACAAGCATCAAGAGCCTGAAGATGCTCGGGCTGACTACCCGTATATACAGCAATAATGCAGTCAGTTTCAATATTCTGTCAACAGATGTCAAACGGCTTGCCGGTGACATGACTTTAAAGACAGCATCGATACTGGATGGACTGAAATCTCTGAATAGGAAGATAAAGGAGACATTATCAAGAGTCATCAACCTGAATGACATCCAGAAGAATAAGGCTCAGCAGATCATAGAAGATACGATGACAAGTTTTTCATCCCTTGCTGACAAGCGCGCTCTCTCTTCGACCATTACAGAGGATATATCAAGGCTTTCAGAGGATACATCGGGGAGTATAACAGAAAAACGCGTCAGCTTACAGTAGATATTGGCGAAAAAGATCTGTCGTTCCTCTCAGAGACAAAAAAGAGTCTGACTGCCGTAAGATCTGCAATCACAGCGCTTGCCGATAATGCAAAAGCCGGCAAAAAGCTGTCGAAGGCCTTGAGCTCTATTGTGCTCGATGAAATAGAGGCTTTCTTAAAAGATATCGGTCCGATACAAGATGAAATAGAAATTATTGCCCTTAATGCAGTCGTAACGGCATCGAACATGGAAAAGGGAGGGGAAGTCCTGAATGTAATCGCAGAATCTGTCCAGAAGCTGGCGCTGGAAGTCAGACACCAGACAGGTTCGGTAATGCATATCTTCAAGTCAATGACATCTGTTACCGGAGAGTTGTCTGCTGAAATCGATTCTGCTAACAAAAAAGATGCAGAGATCTATGATATGGCAGCAGAGGTTGAACTTCTCATAGGCAGCTTTAGTCGTATTAATGGTCAAATTGCTTCACTTCTTGCAGCAATTTCAAGAGACGGGAAAAAACTCTCGGATGACATAGAGATGACAGTCAAAGGAATTTGTATCAATGAAATGATAACAAAGGCCTGTAATAAAACAATTGCTGAAATAGGACATGTCGCATCACTGTCAAGCTCAATGCTCCCCGATACGAGAATTTTGGAACAGAGAAACGTTCCATTCGGGTTTATAGAGGATCAGATTGCGGGAACAGAAAAAGAATGTGTTTTGGAAAAAGAAGACAGTGATGTTTTGTCTGAAGAACAGGACGATGGCAAGGAACGGCATTATGAAACAAATGTCGAGCTTTTTTAAATGCCCGAACACTGTTAGGAGAAGAAATGAATCTTGAAGTCGATGATTCAAAAAGAGAAGGTTTGTTGACTATAGATGGCGAGCTTACAATTCAGCGATCTGCTGAATTCAGGAACGCCCTGATATCAGCGCTGGATAAAGTTGATATCCTGAAAATACACTTCAATAATGTGACAGGGTTCGACCTTGCAAATCTTCAGATCTTTTTGTCGGCAAACAGGACCGCAATGAAAAATAACAGGAAGCTGAGCATATCGGGAAATTTTGCAGATGCGGTTAAAAAAACAGTCAGAGATGCGGGGTTTACGCATCTCATAAAATGGAAGGGTTCTAATGATAGATAAAAAATGTATATCTGTAGGGAGGAGGATATGAATAAAAAAATATTAACAGTTGACGATTCGGCAAGCATGAGACAGATGATAAATTTCACCCTCACAGCAGCCGGTTATGATGTGACCGAGGCAGTTGATGGTATGGACGCGCTGACCAAGATGAACGGCGATCCGGTGCATATGATAATTGCAGATATAAACATGCCGAACATGGATGGTATCGAATTGACCCGAAAGGTCAGATCTCATTCCGGGTATAAGTTTATTCCTATCATAATTCTGACAACAGAATCCCAGGGCACATTAAAACAGGAAGGAAAGGCAGCAGGAGCTACAGGGATATAGATTTGGTATCAGGGGCTACCATACTTGGGGATGGCAAGGTTGCCATCATTCTGAACATACCGAAAATCATTGAGTATACGGAAAGCGAAGAGATGAACAGGTTTGCCGGTCATGTATAAAGGCATCGGCCTGAATAAAATTATGTGCTTTAAAACAACAGGGGCATTCTCCAGGGAAGCCTCACTATATAGATGTCTGCGGGAAAGGGGGATCTGTTGATATCTCCGGATATTGACAGACATATCGATAAACATACGATCTTTAACCGTGTCTCCTGTAAGAGACTATGTGGTAAGGGAGGATGAAATGTTTTCAAAAATATTCAGAAACCGTTCAATAAAAACAAAGCTCTCTCTGATAAGCTTTGTGGTGGTATTCATTTTCTTTGCTGTTTTAACCGTTTTCATTTCGATGACAACCACCCGTTACTTTAACAAAAACAGCATGGAGGCGCTTCAGGCAGAGGTTAAGCTGGTAAAAGATATGGTAACCATGTTTGATGAAACTGCAAAATCGTCTTCTACGAAAATGTTGGATGTGTTCAAATCTTTGTTCGAAAATGAAATTACCATGGACAGTTCAAAAACAGTGCTGATAGGATCACAGGAAACACCTGTACTGAAATCCGGAAACACAGTGCTCAATCTCAATTTATCATATGTCGACCAGTTCACAAAGATGACCGGCAACTCTGTTGCAACAGTTTTTGTAAAAAAAGGAAGTGATTTCATCAGGATTGCAACTTCGTTAAAAAAAGAAGATGGGTCAAGGGCAATCGGTACGGTGCTTGATCACAATCACCCCGGATATGCAAAACTTCTTAATGGTGAGCCTTATATAGGAAAGGCAAAGCTTTTCGGTAGAGACTATATGACCAAGTATCTTCCTATAAAGGACAAAAACGGTATAGTTCTCGGAAGTTTATTCATTGGGTTTGACATTACTGACACATTAAAAAATTTATCTGATTTAATTAAGGCAGTTAAGATTGGTGATTCAGGATATATTTATGTCCTTGATGATAAGGAAGGTCCTACAAGGGGCACTCTCCTTGTACATCCTGCACAGGAAGGGAAAAATATCCTTGATTCCAAGGATGCAAACGGCAGAGAATTTATCAAGGAAATTCTGGATAAGAATGAAGGCATAATAGTTTATCCATGGCTTAATAAAGAACTCGGTGAAAAGACACCAAGGGATAAAACTGTTGCCTACACTAGTTACAAGGATTGGGGCTGGGTGATTGGTGCAGGAGGATATAATGAAGATATACTCAAGGGAAGCGCAATTATCAGAAGATTCCTCATTATATCAGGTATTGCCGGTTCATTGATTGTAGGGTTTCTCATATTCATCTCAATCAATAAAATGCTCTATCCCCTTAATGTTGTTGTATCAAAGGTTAATCAGATATCAAACGGAGATCTAAGCGCTACAATAGGTTACGATAAAAACGATGAGGTCGGAAACCTTTCTCATCACATGAACCAGATGGTGGAAAAGCTTCGGGAAGTTAACGCGAAGACAAGGTCTGCTTTTGAGAATGTTTATTCGAGCAGCCATCAATTGAGCGCAAGCGCAGAGGAACTGTCACAGGGCGCAGCCGAGCAGGCGTCATCTGCAGAGGAGGTATCATCTTCTATTGAGGAGATGACTACAACGATCAAGAACAATGCCGATAATGCCCAGCAGACAGAGAAGATAGCCATCGAGGCCTCGGAAAACGCACGGGAAAGCGGTAAGATTGTGACAGATACCGTGACTGCAATGAAGATGATTGCCGACAAGATATCAATCATTAAAGAAATAGCCCGCCAGACAAACCTTCTTGCCCTGAATGCCGCCATAGAGGCTGCGCGTGCAGGTGAGCACGGAAGGGGATTCGCGGTAGTTGCTTCAGAGGTGAGAAAGCTCGCTGAGCGAAGCCAGGCAGCAGCCGCAGAGATCAATGAACTCTCGACATCAAGTGTTAAGGTTGCGGAGAAGGCAGGCCAAATGATAGACAAGCTTGTTCCTGACATACAGAAGACCGCAGCTCTCGTGCAGGAGATCAGCGCTGCGAGCGCAGAGCAGAATTCCGGCGCCATGCAAATGAGCAAGGCTATACAGCAGCTTGACAAGGTAACCCAGCAGACAGCATCTTCTTCAGAAGAAATGTCTTCCATGTCTGAAAATCTTGCGCATCAGGCGGAACTGGTAATGGATATACTGAGATTTTTCACCATTGACGGCAAAAAGGAAGAAGCAGCGGACTTCAAAATGTCGGATGCCAAAAAAACTGTAACTGACAAGGGAAGACACGCAAAGGCTGCGAAAGCAACCGGGGAAGAAGGAAAGGGCGGCGTTAAGCTGGACATGAGTGACGGCAATGGGGATAAACTTGATGCCGAGTTCGAAAAGTTTGTGATCAGATAAACCTCAATTAATTAAATGTGACAGGAGGGAATTATGGCCATAGAAACGATAAAGGATATAAGACAGTATCTTACCTTTAATCTTGATAAAGAGGTATTTGCCGTGGATGTTGCGCATGTGAGGGAGATACAGGAAGCATCCACCATTACTAAAGTGCCGAGAACGCCTGAGTTCATGCGCGGTGTAATAAATGTACGCGGCAGTGTAGTGCCTGTGGTGGACATGAGGCTTAAGCTTGGTATGCCTGCGGTTGAGGACACTATAGATACCTGCATCATTATAATGGAAATAGGCCTTGACGGTGATATTGTCGTCATGGGAGCGCTGGCTGATTCTGTTCAGGAGGTTTTTGAATTGCCTCCTGAACAGATAGAACCCGTTCCGAAGATAGGCACTCAGCTGAACACACGGTTTATTAAGGGCATCGGAAAACATGATGAAATATTTGTCATTATTCTGGATATAGAAAATATCCTCTCGACCGATGAGATTGCGATGGTAAGGGAAGGGAGTGAAGTGTCTCCTGAAGAGACAATCTTTAACTGATATAAGGTGATTCTGAAGGTATATGGTAACTGAAAAACTCAAATCAGTGCATTTATCAGAAAAGAATTTTGGACGACTCCAATATCTGATAAAAACGCAATGCGGCATCAATATGACTCCGGGCAAGAAGACCATGGTTCAGGCAAGACTTCAGAAGAGACTGCGCAGCACAGGGATAGAGACCATCTCCGAATATTGCGATTACCTGTTCAGTCATGAGGGAATGAAAAACGAATTAGTTCACATGATCGATGTCATTACCACAAACAAGACAGATTTCTTCCGTGAATCCGCACATTTCGACATACTGACAAAGAGGATATTGCCGGAGATGATTCAAAGCAGGCAATGGTCAATATACAAGCCCTTGCAGGTATGGAGTGCAGGCTGCGCTACCGGTGAGGAGGCATATACACTGGCCATGATCCTAAACGAATACGCGATGAATCATGAAGGTCTGAAATTTTCTGTACTTGCAACAGATATCTCAACAAAAGCGCTTGAAGAGGCGAAACTCGGTATTTATCATTTTGACAAGATAGAATCTGTTCCTGCAGAAATGAAAAAGAAATATCTCCTCCGGAGCAAAGACAGGAAGAAAAGGCTTGTTCGTATTATTCCTGAACTGAGAAAGAATGTACAGTTTGAGAGGCTTAACCTGATTGAAGATGATTACAGGATTGGCGGACACATGAACATCATCTTTTTAAGAAACGTGCTCATTTACTTTGACAGAATGATGCACGAGAAGATACTCAATCGTATTTCACTGCATTTAACCCATGGAGGATATGTGTTTGTAGGACATGCTGAAACCCTCCATGGGCTGAATGTCCCTTATACCCAGGTTTTCCCGACTGTGTATAAAAAAATGATGTCGCACAACTGAGGCAGTTTTCTTGCACGTGTGTATTTCAAAAGACAAGATACTTGAGGATTACAAAAGGCCAATGAAAAGAAAGATCAGGGTGCTTGTAGTGGATGATTCTGCTGTTGTCAGGCAGACACTGAAGGAGATACTTTCTTCCGATCCCGATATTGAGGTTATGGCAACAGCTTCAGATCCTTTCATAGCAGCAGAAAAAATGAGCAGGGAAATTCCTGATGTCATCACACTGGATATTGAGATGCCGAGGATGGACGGCCTTACATTTCTTGAAAAGATTATGAGACAGCATCCTATCCCGGTAGTGATATGTTCCAGTTTTACGGAAACAGGTTCTGAAACAGCTTTAAAGGCTTTGCAGAACGGGGCTGTTGAAATAATACAAAAGCCCCGTTTGGGTACAAAAGAATTTCTTGAAGAATCAAGGATACGTATATGCGATGCTGTAAGGGCTGCATCAAAGGCGCGTCCGGAGCGGGCAAAGAGGAAAATATTAGAAGTGCCTCCCAAGTTCAGCGCTGATGTGGTTGTCCCCAGACCATTAAAAAAAGATACATTCCAGACAACAGAAAAGGTTGTTGTTATCGGCGCATCTACCGGCGGCACAGAAGCAGTCAGCGGGATACTGGAGAGTATGCCTCATAACGCACCGGGAATTGTAATCGTTCAGCACATGCCTGAATATTTCACCGCTTCTTTTGCAAAACGACTTGACAGACTCTGTGTCATATCTGTGAAAGAGGCTGAGGACGGAGACACTGTCCTAAGGGGCCGCGCACTGATCGCTCCGGGCAATTCCCATATCCTCCTGAAAAGGAGCGGGTCACGCTATTATGTAGAAGTCAAAGACGGACCGCTTGTTAACCGTCATCGTCCTTCAGTTGATGTGCTTTTTCGTTCAGCAGCGCGTTATGCAAGCAAAAACACCGTGGGCGTCATTATGACGGGTATGGGAGATGACGGAGCCAAAGGTATGAAAGAGCTGAAGGATGCCGGCGCTGAGACTATTGCTCAGGACGAGCAGACATGTGTAGTTTTCGGAATGCCTCAGGAGGCTATTAAGTTGGGAGGCGTAGATAAAATTCTGCCGCTGGAAGCTATATCCGGCGAAATCAACAGGCTTTGTGAAAACAGCAAGGAAGAATAAAAGGAGGGATAATGGAGAGGCCAACTGACAATGAACTGGTCGGGGGACTGAAGAATTTGCATGTACAGGACAGGGCGCTGAAAGAACAGCTGAAAAACTTGACAAAGAACCTCGAGGAACTGAACACAAAGCTTAAGGAATCAGAGTCTCTGAAGACAAATTTTCTTTCCAATATAAGAAATGAGATAAACAATCCGATAGCTACCATTATGGGACTTTCAGAGCAGATTATCCGCAGATTGCATTCTGATCCAATCTCCGTTCAGAAGACTGCAGAGCTGATATATTCAGATGCTTTTGACCTTGATTTCCAATTCCGCAATATATTTGTCGCCGCAGAGCTTGAGGCAGGTGAGTATGTTGCTAACATTTCAAATGTCGACATTGAATCTCTCATTAAAAGGACAATCAATGCTTTTAAGCACAAGGCAGAACGGAAACGGCTGTCTGTTTCGTATTCATACAAATCAATATATGAGACTGAAGAAAAAAATTATTTTAAGACAGATTCTGAAAAACTCAAGCTCATACTTTCGAATCTCCTCAGTAATGCAATAGAGTTCAGTCTGGAAGATGGAAAAATTGAATTGAATATAAAGAGAGATGATAAATATCTGGTTTTTTCTATAAAGGATTACGGGATCGGGTTTGATATGGGTGATCAGAAAAAGATTTTTGAAAGGTTCAGACAGCTTGATACAGGGATGAGGAGAAGGCACGGAGGACATGGACTGGGACTGAGTATCATTAGGGATCTGATAGAATTGTTTGGAGGAACTATTTCAGTAATAAGCTCACAGGGGCAGGGAAGTGTCTTTACGGTTTTAATCCCTGAGGTCGAGAATATAGAAAAAATAGATGTTTTTTCAGACGATGGCAATGTGTTCGTGTTTTAAGAAAGACTGCTGATAACATATATTCATGCAAGTTCAAATAGAAACAAAAAAATATTATCTGTATCAGAGTATGGTTTTTTACAGCACGGAAGAGTGTCTTATAACCACAATTCTCGGTTCGTGCATCTCTGTATGCCTGTGGGATCCATATAACGAAATTGGCGGGATGAATCACTATGTGCTGCCTTTCTGGAACGCTGACGGACTGCTTACACCCCGGTATGGTAATATCGCAATTCCAAAGCTCGTTCAGAAAATGCTGAATGCCGGCTGCAGAAAAAGTAACCTGAAGGCCAAGATATTTGGAGGAGCTGACACATTATTCAGCGCAAAAAATGGAGATATGGGTGTAGGCGCGCGTAATAGTACGCTTGCAGAAGACATGCTGAATGCAGAGGGAATACCCATAATCAGTACAGATATCGGCGGCAATTGCAGCAGAAGGATACAGTTTAATACCAGAACAGGAATTGTTACGGTAAGACGATTTAAATCAAATCTAAAATTATAGAGAAATACAGAATAGAGTACTGCTGCGTTGCTCCCAATATGCTTATCTATCGTAGCTCATGCCCCCCAGCAATTTCCAGACAGAACCCTCTTTTACCCATGTATGAGTTATCCGCGATGATTGTGTTTTCGTCACTTCGGCGGTGTCACCGCAATTGACATGAATGATGTATTGAGTCAGTGCGACCTCTCCCAGCATCCGGATACCGGCTCGTTCAATCCTGAAAGTGCATGAAGTGGGCCTGGGGGCTAATTGCTTCATGAAACGGGCGCTTTCTTCCCTGTCAATCGGTTGCGGCACAGCACCCGGCCACCCAAGGAATTTACCATGCGCAATCGCAAGCACCCCCTCGTAATTTGCCTTATAGAGGTTTGAGAAGTACGCCTCTTCCAATGACCAAATCTCTTCTTCCACCGTGTCCCTCCTATTGTCCCTGTCTGCTGTAGCTGAATAAGCCTGCGAACATGGGAAAAGAATAAATGCCAAAATGATTGTCCATAACAGTACTGTGTTCTTCATCGAAGGCTCCTCATCTTTCCCAGTTTTTTGGGGACATTATTGATAATTATTACACCCTGTGGTCTCTGCCACAGTTCCAAATTTCTGTCATTCCGGCTTGTCCGGTCTACGACTCATAGAGAATCTTTCCGGAAAGATTCCCGACTCCCGAAAGCATTCGGGATTGCGGGAATGACACCAAAAAATAAACATTCAAATAATGGACGCCCTGCGGTCTCTGCCGCAGGGTTCTTCACTACTTCTTTGTTTCTAATTTCCTTTTTCTCCCCAACTTTCGATGAAAAGACATAAAAGACTTTACCGCAGTATTGCCGTGTAAATTTCTTAAGGGTTTTACTTTGCAAATCCTTTTCCTTGAATATTTGGGACAATTGAATGCCTTGATTCACAGGCTTTATCTGTATTCCGATATGATTGTCTTTGACCCTAATGAAGAAATCTACGTTGAACAGTCTGCCCCATTCATCGGGTGCAGGTTCTATTTTAGCTCCGAGTTCTTTTTCCAGTTGTCCATAAACGGTTTTGATTTCTGTCATATAGCCGTCAAAAGTTCGGTCAATAACGAGTTGCATCATATAATCAATGCAATCCTGCTCTGTGATTTCTTCAACCTCAGACTGAATAACTTCAGTAATTTTGACATAGAGTTATTTTCCAAGGGATTCAATGTGTTCTTTGGAGCGTACATTTTTCAGATAATATTCTTTCCATTCATCAAGCGTTTTAGGCGCACATTGTCTTATGCTTTCAGAAGTCGGGCCGACATTCCGCTTGAAATTTAATTGAAAGCGGTTCATTGCACTGTTCAGAATCCACTCTCTATCCATTTTGTGCCCCTATTTTTTGAAATTTAGCTCTGTATTTAAAATTGTAAGACACATCCACTGTGGCTAGCCCTTCCTTGATTATATGGGCATTTATAAAAGTTTTATTGCTAAGGTAAAGATAGCAAAGAAGGTTATGTCTGTCATCATATTTCTGATTGTCGAACTTCATAAATACTTTTTGACCCTTTGTTTTTTCAATAAGGTATCTGATTGCTTGTCCATTAGCGACCTCTTTTTCTTTTACTCCGATAAGGCGAACAACCAGGTCGTTGTTCAGCTTTACCAACTCAGGGCTGATTACTTCTTTAACAGAATAGTAAACCTCCCTATCACCACTGTTTTTATCAATTTTTGAACCGAATTGAAGTTTTCTAAGGTCAATCTTTTTGTCGAGTTTATGAGGGTCTTTGAAAATATATGGCAACTTTTCAATTTCTTTGTTCAAATCGGTTTTAACAATATCTTCTTGAAAAATGCATTCTGTGGCAGAGAGGTCAGATTGCCTGACATTCAGTTTATCCTTAATTGTTGAAAGAAAGTCAGGATTAATTTCATAGCCGACTGAATTGCGGCCTAAATTGCGGGCAGCAAGTGCCGTTGTCCCACTGCCGAGAAATGGGTCTAAAACCGTCTCGCCGGAAAAAGAGAACATTTTTATCAGACGCGCCGGCAATTCTTCCGGAAACATAGCAATGTGGCCATCCTGCTTTGTCCCGGCAAAGTGCCAGTGCCCTGAGAAATATGTATTCCACTCGTCTTTTGTTATTATTGAAAGCTCTTTTTGATCTTTAGTCGGCGCTGGAGCTATGCCCTGTTTCTTGAAAAGTAGGATAAACTCATAATCAAGCTTTAAAATTCCGTTTCGGGGATAAGGGAAACTGCCCATTATGGTGGCTCCGCCTGTTGTATTGCAGGTGGTGACTTTTTGCCAAATTACTGCGCCCATATAATCAAAGCCTATGGTTTCGCAAAATTTAATTATTTCTGTTCTGATTGGAATTACTTTATACCGTCCGTAATAAACTGAGCGGGCAAATTGGTCTCCAATATTTACGCAAAGCCGACAGCCCGGATGTAAGACCCTATAACTCTCTTGCCAGACAAGATTTAAGTTGTTGATATAACTTTCATAGCTTTCATGAAAACCAATTTGATTTTCTGTCCCATAATCTTTTAGCTGCCAGTATGGGGGGGAAGTAATGACCAGATGAACCGATTTGTCAGCCAAAAGGTTCATTTGCCTGCTATCGCCGTGTATTATCTTATGGATAGTTTTCAATGGGGTTCTCATACGATAAAGTTTAACATTTTCTGATTATATCTTGCGCCCAACGCTCCGCATAACCGGCTGGCAATGGAGCGCAGCGGAATTGCCAGCCCGAGTTGATGCGGTTGTTATGTGTTATCTTCATTTTCTATCGTTCAGCAATTACTAGCATTTCAAAGTCTTCTGTTGTCAGTTTATCTTCACGGGAAAAGTCACCGAGTTTGGCTCCAAAAATTTCAATTTTTGTAAACCCAAGCGTTTTCAACAACCATGTTATTTCAGATGGCACATAATACCTTTCGTTGCATTCGAGCGCTTTTTCTGCCCCATTATCATCCACAACTTTTGTAATGTTATGATCCCTGAATGTCATTAAGTCAAAATTCTTGCTGTCGTATGTGGCATTGCCCTCAACAATTCCTTCAGCGTGGAAATCATTTATAGAGTGAAACAATGGAAATAACCCATTTAAAGTTGTAAAAATGAACTTTGACTTGTTCTTCAAAGATTTTGAAACATTTTTAAGAATTTCGAAATTCATTTCATCGGTTTCCATTAATGGGAAACCCCCTTCACACATCATAATAGCCACATCAAATTGGTTTTCAAATGGCAAATTTCTCGCGTCGCGCCTTAAAAAGTTTATTTGCAAACCGTTCTGTAGCGCCTTTTCTCTCGCTTTTTGGAGTAAAGATTCAGACAAATCAATCCCTGTAATTGAATAACCTCTTTTTGATAACTCTATTGAATGACGACCCGTACCGCACCCAATATCAATAATCTTTAACTCTTTGTTGTAATTTATCTCTTTCTCAAGAAAATCACATTCGCCAATTGTTCCTTGCGTGAAACATTCGTTATCATATTTTTGACCATAGTTTTCAAATAATGTTTCGTACCATTGTTTTTTATTCATTCTTTTTCCTCATACGCATAACGCAGAAATCAGCCGTGGCTATAAGCCATCGGCTGGAAAGTTTTGATACTTATTAAGGCCCCCTCGAATCATATCCCAATCAGGTATGATTCAGGAACCCAAAATCTTTTCCAAAAGGAGGCCTTTATGAGATTTTACACCAATCAGCGCAAATTTTACTGTGGTATCGATTTGCACGCCAGGACGATGTACTAATAAGTGCAAAAGTAAGGCTACATGGATGTCATTCCCGCTTGTCGGGTCACCTCTTCTCCTCAGCGAACCCGCCTGAGTGCGGGAGCGACTCGCCGAGGCGAGAATCTTTCTGCAAAACTCAGAAGGATTGCGGACAAGCCGCAATGACAAAAATATTAACAATGTCGTTTTACTAATGACCGTATTAGTATCTTTGCATTCTCAACCAGGAAGGAAGGATCATCTTGCACCGGGATATCAAAACAAATCCCGACACTTTTCTGAAGACTATCGCGCCATTGTGAGGACATTGTTGTTGCCGTGGAATGCATCTTCACCTGGTACTGGATAGCCGATCTCTGCTCAGAGGAGGGAATCCCTTTTGTCCTGGGACATGCCCTGTATATGAAAGCCATCCATGGCGGCAAAGCCAAAAACGACAAAGTCGATGCCCATAAGATAGCAAGGGCTGTGTATTACATCCTAAAACGCAAGGAGGTCTTTCATCCCAAGGTGTTTTTCGCGAAATAAAGCTGAGGCCGGGTGAACCTGTACGCATAACTGGCGCCATTAGGTCAAAGTCCGATCTATGCTCGGTGAAACATTTAATTTGTACGGCTTAGACCGTCACGTGAGCAATATGGAATGCAATGCCTGGCGCCAATTGGCTTTGATTAGGACATCCGGTTCTATTTCCGATCAGGATCGCTTTTTCTCTTGACAGCGCGGGGACTTATAAGTGTTAGGCCTGATTGGATTTTCCCCATTTTCTGAGTCGCCCGGTAATCCCCTCATCACCGCGGCATCAGCGCGAACACCCCCCAGCCCAGGTATTCACGCGTGTAAGCGGCATGGCGCTCGGGTTCCGAGGTCAGTTGGGATCGAACCTCTTTGGCTAACTCGTCGTCGGGATTGGCTTCAAGCCATCGGCGCATGGTGAGCCATTTGGCCGCCTCGTATCTGTCCCAGCCGTCTTGGTCAGCCAGAACCATTTCAACGACGTCGTAGCCAAGATGGCCGAAAGACACGAGAAGTTCTGGAAGCATGAGAAAGTCAGAGATTGAGTTGGCAAGACACCCCTTGGCAACATCTTCCGTCGGCGGTAACTGCCGCCAGTAGGGCTCGCCAATGAGGATGATCCCTCCGGTGCGCAGGCTCCGCGCCAGCAGCTCGATAGTGCCGGCGACTCCCCCGGCGATCCAAGTGGCACCGACACAAGCTGCCACACTGACCTTCTCGTCAGAGACATAGTCGGCAGCATCGCCATGGATGAACTTGACTTGATCGGCGACGCCGAGTTCTACAGCACGGAGTTTCGCTTGCTCGGTGAACAACTGGCTCATGTCGATGCCGGTGCCGATGACGCCGTGATCGCGTGCCCAGGTGCACAGCATCTCCCCCGAACCGCTGCCGAGATCGAGCACTCGGGCCCCTGCTTCCAGACGCAGCGCCGCGCCGAGAGTGGCGAGCTTCTCGGCTGTGATCGGGTTGTGGATGCGGTGAGCGCTCTCAGTGATATTGAAGATCCGTGGAATGTCCATTTCGGGAAATCTCCTTATGGGTGAAAATTGAGACGGTCACGGCCTAACGATAGAATTCTGCGGTGGCTTCAGCCATCCGCAGGAATGTTTTGTTAGATGCTATCTATTCTCTTTTTTATTAAATCAGGGCTTCTCTTGCCATGAATTACAGCAAGGATTATTATCTTTTCTCCATCTACGAGATAAATGATTTTGTATGGAAACCTTTTGATAAGATGTTTTCTTGTTCCTTTGTATTCTATTGGATGAATTTCCGGGTTTCTACTGATGAAGTTGATTCCCGCATCAACCTGCAAAAGGAAGTCATAACCTAACCCTATTTTCCTCTCCTCATACCAAGAAAAGGCTTCCTTCAGGTCATCTTCGGCTTCAGGTCTGATTATGGCATTATATTTCATCCCTTAGCTACTATCCTTTTGTAAACATCTGCCCACGGAGAACCTAAATCAGGGTTTCTATGATAAGCCTCCAATCGTTCATCAATTATCTTTTTTTCCTCCTCTGTTAATTCAATTGCCTCCGTTTCAATAGCTATTGTATCCCAGATGTCTTCGACAAGTTGGATTCTTTCAGGTATTGACAATGTAAGGGCGTCTGTCGCTGTTATTTGTTTCATTGGTTTTACCTCCTGCTATTTTTCGATATATTTTATCAGATTAGTCCCTATCTTGTAAGCCTTATCAAGATACTCCTGCTTGCCTGATACGGCTCCTTTTTCCATGATATTACAAAAGAAGAACATTTCCATAATTCTAACACCGAGGCAATCAAGAAGCCGTATATAAAATTCTACTAATACCTCGGATTCAAAATTCACATCTTCCTGATTCATCGGAGTTACAATAATTGCCTTCTTTCCCGAAATCAACGGCCTATTTGACGCAGTTCGATGAGCATCGGGGCTAAACCTGTATTATTTGCTCCGTGAATGACTCTTTCGATAAGTATATCCGTATTGCCATTTATACGGGTTGCTCCATTGATGATTAAGACTGATTCATCCATATTATTCATCTAACGTTCCGGCTGACGCGCCGGGGCAACTACCTTTGCTAAAAACAAAGCAGCTTTAATCCCGGTCGGGTGTCGAGCCGGTTGTTATGCTGCTATCAGTTCTAATTTTTCTTTAGTCGCGGAAGGCAGGCGGACGGAAGCAAAATAATCCTCTGGAAATAAGTAATCCTCACCAGATTCATCGACAACCCTCAGTTGATGATGTTTTTCAGCCGTCTTGTCACTTAGCACTTCATATATTTTCCGTATTTCCAGAGATGCCTCGTAACCGCGATTGTTAACGCAAATCATAAAATGTTTTTTCATAGTCGCTCCGTTATAGATATTTTTTAATTTTGATTTCCTTTTTCCCTATGCCGTGGCCTTCATACCAATGAACCTCAGCATCCATTATTGTACCATCGCTCAGCTTTACACGGCATATTCCTTTTAGCTTTCTCCAGTTTGTATTTCCGTAAATTTTATTCAGCCGTTTTAGATTCTTTATCCCATGACCAGTTGCAATGGATTCAATGTTTTTGATTTCTCCGGTTATTTTGAAATCCATGCCTCAATTTTATCAATTTTTATCATTTATTTCAGGCATAATGCGCGGATGAGCTGCCTGGCAGGGACGGCTCGATCCGCTTGTTCGCCGGCGCTCCCTCTGTACCACGCATCAAAGACTCGATGAGTAAAGGCCGTATTTTACTCATTAAGTCTAAGTTTTATTTTATTGCGCCCTTGAAGTGCGCCTTTTTTTATTGCCGTATTGCCGTATTTAAATTTTATTTTTTTATTCACCTCAGCTCATCCGCGCATTCCTTCGCGAGCGGAGCGAGCGGAGGAACGCTGGAGCTAACCCGTGCGAATGATGCGGAGCGTAATGAGCATCGGTGTTGAGCGATTTGTTGTGGGGTCTCTATTTTTCTCTATTTCGGAGTTCTGCATCTATAGTTTGTGGATTCCGCGCACAGTGAAAAAGACCAATTACTATTATTTCGTTATTTTCAATTATGAAATAGATAGCATATGGAAATCTCCTGAGCAGACGACGCCTGAAGTCTTCAAAAACTTTCGGATAAATTAACGGATTGCGGGCAATTTCGGAAGTGCAGGCATAGAACATACGAAGAAAATCTTCGCCAAGCCCCTTTGATTTCTCTTCGTACCATACATATCCCGCAATGACATCTTCTTCAATTTCCGGAAGAAATTGCAGGTTGTATGTCATTTCCTTTTTTCTATTCTCGTCTTGAGCTCTTTAAGAGATAAAAGACTGCCGGGAGTTGTTTTATGTTTTCTGAGTCTCTTGCTTAATTCTTTTTTATGGCTTTGGGGAACGGAAATATCATACTCATCAGCAATTATTTTATCCCACAGATCCTCGACCAGCAGAATCTTTTCCGGTATGCTCAATTTTTCAATTTGTGGAATATCTAATGCTCGCATAGCCTGCCTCCTTTAATATAACTAATTTGATGATAACATTTTTATCTTTATTTGAGTATTCCCCATAACGCCTGGCATGAGCCGACCGGGGCAACGACGCTGGAATAAAAAACACCAAAGGCTATTACCGGTCGGCTCGATGCCGTTGTTAAAGCTTTTTTTTATTTTCGCAGTGATTTTATCATTTGCCAGGAACTCCTCCCCGGAATTCGGCACTCCCAAAATATCCAACCGTTGACCATATTGCCTGTGATTGCAACGGCAGCGGAGGACGGAGAATCGTATCTCTTATTCTCAACAACAAGTGATCCAGCCTCAACTTTTCCGTAATATGTCTTTCCCTTGTAGGTCGCTCGAAACTCTGTACCGCTTGGGAAGCGTACCCCTTTTGACACCCAGTCTCCTTGTCCTGATACAGTGTCAGTTGCAGTAATTGAACTCTTTTTAGGGCCTAACCTCAATAAGTCACGCAACACATCATTGTAACTAACCTCTTCCGAAGTGCGGCGCAGAAATAACGCCTTTTCAACATCAAAATCAATCTCGATGCTTTTCATAGCTCCTCCTTAAACTATAGTCTAATAGTACTATAGTACTTAAAGGATAGCTTTTTGTCAAGTCTTTTTCTATTTTTTGATTATTGCTTTAATGCGCGGATGAGCTGCCTGGCAGGGACGGCTCGATCCGCTTGTTCGCCGGCGCTCCCTCTGTACCACGCATCAAAGACTCGATGAGTAAAGGCCGTATTTTACTCATTAAGTCTAAGTTTTATT
>VGWX01000054.1 GCA_016873615.1 Nitrospira sp.
GGTAAAAAGAGAGAACTATCCGTAGAATTCTGCCTTTAGTGAACGTTCCATGAGGTCTTTTGCGGCAAAATAAGGATCCTTATCTTCATAGAGAACCTTATATATCTGTTCAATTATGGGCATTTCAATATTATACTTTTTTGACAATTCAAAGGCGGATTCTGCAGTTGCAACCCCTTCTGCAACGCTTTTTGTCTGATCCAGAATATCTTTCAGTTTCATGCCCTGTCCAAGCTTAATCCCAACTGTGTAGTTGCGTGAAAGCGGGCTTGTACATGTGAGCACCAGGTCTCCTATTCCGCTGAGCCCTGAGAATGTCCTTTCCTTGGCGCCCATAGCAACCCCCAGCCTTGTTATTTCAGCAATGCCCCTTGTAATAAGTGTTGCCCTTGAATTATTTCCAAAACCAAGGCTGTCTGAGATTCCTGTAGCAATTGCCATGACATTTTTCAACGCACCCCCCAACTCAACACCTGGGACATCGTCATGTGTATATACCCTGAAACTGTTCGTATTGAATATTTCCTGAAGCAGAAATCCCGTATTTGCATCTTCTGAGGCAATGGTTACAGCAGTCGGCAATTTCCTGATCACCTCTTTTGCGAAACTTGGGCCTGAAAGGACTGCAACAGGATGGTCAGAGATCTCCTTCAGTATCGACGAGACAGTCAGTAACGTTCCCCGTTCGATTCCCTTGGAGACACTGACTATGATGGCTTCATCCACCAAAAACGGAACCGCTTCTTTGAATACAGACCTTGTATATTGGGTCGGTACAGCATTTACAACGTAGCGGGCTTTCCTGACAGCGTCTTCGATATTATGAACAGCCCTGAGCTCATCCGGAAGCCTTATATCCGGCAGATATGTAGTGTTTACCCGTGTTTTGTTTATTTCATCTGTGAGATCTGTTTCATGTACCCATAATGTTACATCATACCCTTTATCAGATAAAAGGTAAGCAAGTGTTGTACCCCAACTCCCAGCGCCTATGACAGAAATATAACTCATGATCTGAATACTCCCCTGGTTTGAAACGTTATAAAAGTATATATATTACCTGAGGAAGGTTTAAAAAGAGGTGTTTTTTGATGACATTTTCTGTCATGTGCCCTGTAATATGTAATTTGTGTTATAAAATGTGTAATATCAGACATATACGTCTATTTTTGCAATTTCTCAATCTTTGCCCATGTGTCACGTAATGTCACAGTCCTGTTGAATATCAGGCTGCCTTCAGAAGAATCAATATCTGCACAAAAATAGCCCTGCCTTTCAAACTGGTATACGGACCCGGGTTCTGCTCCTGCCAGACCTGGCTCAACACGGCAGGATGTCAATGTTACCAGTGAGTCAGGATTAATATAAGATTTAAAATCAAGGCCTTCTTCAACATCATTCGGATCTGGCTTTGTAAAAAGATGATCATACATGCGGACTTCAGCTTCAAGGGCATGAGAAGCAGAAACCCAGTGAAGTGTTGACCTGACCTTACGGCCATCAGGTGAATCACCGCCTCGTGTTGCAGGATCATAGGCGCAGCGCAATTCCATTACCTCGCCTGTCTGATCATCCTTCACAACATCAGTGCATTTAATATAGTAGGCATATCTCAATCGCACTTCGCGTCCGGGCGCCAGACGAAAGAACTGCTTTGGAGGGTCCTCGCGAAAATCATCCTTTTCGATGTACAGCACACGCGAAAACGGAACTTTCCGCGTGCCAGCGCCTGGATCCTCCGGGTTGTTTATTGCCTCCATTTCCTCAACAAGATCCTCAGGATAATTTTCTATGACTACTTTGAGAGGCCGCAATACCGCCATAACACGCGGAGCCGTTTTATTCAGATCTTCGCGGATACAGTACTCAAGCAGTCCCATGTCAACCATGCTATCCCTCTTTGCCACACCGATGCGTTCACAGAAATTCCTGATCGATTCAGGCGTGTAACCGCGTCTGCGCAAACCGGATATGGTCGGCATCCGCGGGTCATCCCATCCGCTGACATACCCCCGCTCCACTAATTCTATGAGCTTGCGTTTGCTCAATACCGTATAACTTAAGTTCAGCCTTGCGAATTCGATCTGCTGCGGATGATAGACATCCAGTGCATCAAGGAACCAATCGTACAATGGCCGATGGTCTTCAAATTCCAGAGTGCAGACGGAGTGGGTGATCCTCTCCATGGAATCAGAAAAACAATGGGCGAAATCATACATCGGATAAATGCGCCATTTGTTTCCTGTCCTGTGGTGGAAGGCATGGAGTATGCGGTAAATAACCGGGTCACGCATGTTTATATTCCCGGAAGTCATATCAATTTTAGCCCGCAGTGTTCGCGAACCATCCGGAAATTCACCTTCCTTCATGCGCTTAAACAGGCTCAGGTTTTCTTCAGCTGTACGGTTGCGATAAGGACTCTCCCTGCCCGGTTCGTTAAGTGTGCCGCGGTAATCTTTCATTTCCCGGGGGCTCAGGTCGCAGACATATGCCTTACCTTTTCTGATCAGTTGTACAGCGAACTGATATAATTGCTCAAAATAGTCTGATGCATAGTAGAGTCTGTTATCCCAGTCGAAACCAAGCCACCTGACGTCTTCCTGAATTGCTTCAACGTATTCGACTTCTTCTTTTGTCGGATTCGTATCATCAAACCTCAGATTGCATAGCCCTCCGAATTCTGCAGCAACACCAAAATTCAGGCATATGGATTTTGCATGTCCGATGTGGAGATAGCCATTCGGCTCAGGAGGAAAGCGGGTATTTACCCGGCTTTCGTATTTTTTTGCCTTTATATCTTCAGCGATAATGGCCCTGATGAAATTGACTGGTTGAGAAGAATCAGATTCTGTTGTTTTTGTTTCTTCTTTATCCCTTTTTCCCTTCATTGATTTCCTTTATTGCCCTGTCTATTCTTTTTAACGATTTTTCTTTCCCTACAATTTCGAGCACCTCAAAGATTCCAGGGCTTTCAGTCCTGCCTGTTATGGCAACTCTGACAGGCTGTGCAATATTCCCGAGCTTGGTATTCAATTTATCAGCGATTTCTGCAAAAACCTTTTCGATCCCGGTAGAGGTAAAATTATCAAGCGCTGCGAGCGCCTCTTTTATCCCGGTTAAATTTGCAATATATTTTTCATTCAGAAACTTTTCTTTTGCTTTAACAACATATTCAACATCATTGCCAATATAATACCCTAATGACTGAGCAAGTTCCAGAAGTGTCTTAGAACGTTCCTGCAATGTTGAGATCGCCTTTGAAAGCCATTCTTCATTAAAGGCCCGGCCTTCTTCAATAATTTTTTCTTTGATAAGAAACGGCTTAACAGGTTCGATCAGGTTTTCGGGTTCTGCTCTGATTATGTACTGACTGTTAAGCCAGAGGAGCTTCTCAGGATTAAACACAGCAGCAGATTTCCCGACATTATCAAAAGAGAAATGCTCTATCAATTCATTGATACTGAAAACCTCCTGATCTCCATAGGACCATCCGAGGCGGACGAGGTAATTGACAAGAGCTTCAGGCAGATATCCCATATCTTTATAGGCCATTACCGATGTTGCGCCGTGTCGTTTGCTGAGCCTGGCCTTGTCAGAGCCGAGTATCATCGGCAGATGTGCAAACAAAGGCACTTTGTAGCCAAGTGCGCTATAGATATGGATCTGTTTAGGCGTGTTATTGAGGTGGTCATCACCCCGGATAACATGGGTAATATTCATGTCCACATCATCAACAACAACAGTATAGTTATAGGTAGGTGTGCCGTCAGACCTCATGATTATAAGGTCGTCAAGCTGGGAATTATCAAAGACTGTTTCCCCTTTGATTAAATCGTTAACAACAGTCTGCCCTTCCTGGGGCATTCTGAAACGGACTGCGGCATTTTCCCCTTGTCCCTGTTTTTTCAGATTCCTGCAACGGCCGTCGTACCTAAGGGATTTCCCCTGTGCCAATGCCTTCTGCCTTCTCTGCTCAAGTTCTTCAGGTGAGCAATAGCAGTAATAGGCCTTTCCTTCTTCTATAAGCTTTTTGCAATAACTTCTGTAAACATCGAACCTGTCAGTCTGTCTGTATGGCCCTTCATCCCAGTCGAGGTTGAGCCACTTCATCCCTTCCATGATCGAGTCTATATATTCTTCAGTCGAGCGGGTCCTGTCAGTATCTTCGATCCTCAGGATGAATATGCCTTTGTTATGCCTTGCAAAAAGCCAGTTAAAAAGGGCTGTTCTCGCACCGCCTATGTGCAGATGTCCTGTCGGACTTGGTGCAAACCTCACTCTTACGTTATTCAAATATTGCCTCCCTTTAATCCCTGATCTGTTTTATCTCTAATTTTAAGATTCTTTTTGTCTCTTCGGTAATCCTGAATCTGTCATCACCTCTGTATCCGACAACCCATATGATATCATTTGCCGATAGGATTAATGGAACTATATTGCGCTCATCCCTTGGCACTTTCTGGTCAACAAAGAAATCCTGAATCTTTTTCTTCCTGCCGAAACCAAATGGGCAGAAGAAATCGCCTTCAGTCCTGTGCCTCACGAGCAGAGGGAAATCCAATTTATCTGCATCAAAAATGCCAAAGGCTGTCCAGAGTCCGGAATCCTGGTTACTGACTTCAGGTCCCTGATCCTCAACAACAGAAGCCTTAATCAAAACCCCTGCCTCTTTTAAAATGGTTTCACCGGGGACTGTTAATGTGCAGGCGCTCAATTGAACCGGCGGTTCTGATGTGAGTAAAATGGTTGAATATTTTTTTATTACTCTGATGCCTCCGGGAAGGTACACTCTGTCCCCGGCGTTCCCGCGTTTAATCAGCTCAATAATGTCCTCTATATGGATAAAGCTTATCCCGCGAAGACCCTTTGTCTCATTTATTGCCCTGCGCAGAACCCTCCTCATAATGACCTTATCCATAATCTCAAACGGTGAAAGGAATAATTCAATCCGGAGGTCGGTCTTTCTGCTTATAAGCTTCATCAGGGTCTTGGTGACAATGAACTCAAAATATCTTTCTTCATCCCTGAATATTGCTGCGGTCTTTGAAAGGGTTTCAATGACATCAGGGTTGAGTTCTTTGAGCATTGGCAGAAGAGAGAGTCTTATTCTATTACGCAGATAGTCTTTTTTGAGATTTGATGAATCAATAATATATATTATCTTTTCAGCATCGAGAAATCTCTCGATCTCTCCTCTCCCGATCTCTATCAGCGGCCTTATAATATTCCCCCTTACGGGTGGAATTCCGGAAAGACCTGTCGGGCCGGAGCCCCTCAAAAGGCGCATGACGAGAGTTTCAGCCTGGTCGTCTGCCGTATGTCCAAGAGCTATCTTCCGGGCATTGGTTTCATAAGATGTTTCATCAAAAATCCTGTAGCGTAATTGTCTCGCAGCCTCCTGCATGTTGAGCTTCTGTTCTTTTGCCCAGGATTTTACATCAATGCTTTTTTGCATAAACGGCAGATTGAGTTTCTTGCAGATATCTTTGCAGAACTCTATCTCCCCGCCGGTTTCATCGGGTCTCAGGCCGTGGTCGATGTAAAGGGCGGTTATATTGAGCTTAAACGCATCTTTCATCTTATGAAGGGCGTGAAGAAGGCATACGGAATCGGGGCCTCCGGAGAGGCCTGCAAGGATTGATTCTCCTTCTGAGATCATATCGTACTTCCTGGAAGTTGCAATGACTTTATCAATAAAATTCATGGCAGACACACTCTTAACTCCATGCTTCTTTTTCTAATGTTCTGAGGTATTCTTCCCATTCAATGGGGAGGAGATATTTTTTCTTGCTGTTGCATTCCTTGCATGCAGGGACGACGTTCCCTTTGAAAGATTTACCTCCGCGTATGATTGGAACTACGTGTTCCATGGTAAGTTCTTTAGGATGCATTTTTTTTCTGCAGAAGTAACAGACCCCTTCAGCGCATTTCCTCTTCCACCATTGAGATTTTCTGAGCTTCTGCGCCGCTGTTTTTTCTTTCCTTATCTCTTCTTCAGTAACGTTTGAAATAAACGGTTCCATAGCGGGTTTATCTAATAAAAGAACTCTTAAATTTCTGCTTGGAATTTAGTAATGTTGTCATTCCCGCCTGTCGGGAACCCTTCTTTAACCCCCTCTTTCCCCCTTAATCTAAGGGGGATGAAAGGGGGTTATTCCTGAGCCGGAATGACAGGCTTGATATCTTGCGTCTCTGTTGCACCATAGTTTATTTAAAACATTTTCCCGAGGTTTCCCAATCCGGGCAACTGTAATCCGCCTGTAAGTTTTGACATCTCACTGTTGACCATTTCCTGTCCGCGGCGTATAGCCTCGTTTGCTGCTGCCAGGACAAGATCCTGGAGCATTTCTACATCATCGGGATTCACAACATCCTTCTCAATCTTTATTGAGATAATCTCTCCTGCTCCATTTGCCACAACAGTGACCATGCCGCCGCCTGCGGTGGCTTCAACAGTCTTTTTCTTTGCCTCTTCCTGCATCTCCGACATTTTAGCCTGGAGTTTCTGGGCTTCACGCATTATATCCCCGAGCATTTTCTTCGACATCTCATCCTCCGTTCATTTCGCTATAATAAAATTATGCATTCAACAGGCGGGGCATAGTATTTTCGCGGATTTAAATTCTTTTGAAAAAAGAATTTGCCTCGGAGTCCCGAAAGCGTTCGGGACGAGAATGAGCGAAAGTATTATGTCCTGCCTGTTGGTCCATTTGTTCTATTCTTTCTCTTCTGTTGCCGGAATTACATCCACGATCCTGCTTCCATCGAACAGTTCGAGAACCTCCTGAATTGCCGGCTCAGCCAGCGCCTCTTCTTTGAGATCTTTTTTACGAACAGCCTTTTTCTTAAGAGCTTCGACTTCCAAATAGACTTTATTGCCAAGTTCTTCAGAAAAAATCTGTTCAATTAAACCTGCATTCTTTTTGATGGAATCCGTAAAAACTGAGTACCCGCCGTTAAGGGTTAAGAGGAGTTTATTCCCGGAAAGTCTAAAGCTTGCCTTTAATAATTTAGAGGCAAGAGGCGGATCCATCTTTTTTATGGCATTGTCCCATACATCATCACTTATTGATTTTTCCTCTGAAACAGGAGGCTCAAATCCCTGTTCCACTTGTTCGGATAGTGAACTGACCTCTGTTTCTTCATCTGCCGGCTCTGTTCCGGCAGCTATCATTTCAACCCCGGTATCTTTTTGTTCATCCTTTTTTTCATCCTTCTGAAATCTGCTCTTTGCATATCCAATATCCGGAGCCGGTTTTATATATTCCTCAATATGTTCGATAATCTCTTTTACCGGTTTAAGGCCGGTTAAAAAACTCACCTTCAGGAGGGACATCTCGAATGCAAGACGGGGAGATGAAGCGTTTCGTATATCAATCTCTGCCTTAAGTAATTCTGCAAGCAGAAGGGTAAGATGCTCTTCAGATGTTTTTGATAAGATGTTTCTGATACTATCCATTTCATCTTTGCTGAGATCGAGTATTTCCGCAGGCTTTGTTACAACACTCATAACGAGCATATCTCTGAAAAACTGGATAAGTTCCCTGGTAAAGGATCGTATATCAGTGCCTTTCTCAATAAGTTCGCCGGTTATCTTAAGTATCTCTTCCCTATCTCCTTTTATCAGTGCGAGAGAGAGTTGAGAGAGAAGCCCGAAGTCTGTTATGCCAAGGAGGTCTTTTATTTCAGATTCGTTTATTTCCGATGAGAAGGATGATATCTGATCGAGCAATGTGAGAGAGTCCCTCAGGCTTCCGTCCGCTGCCCTTGCAATCATATCAGTCGCAGAGCCGGTGATGCTGATACCTTCGGCACCGGATATTTGTTTTAAGCGTTCCCTGATTAGAGAACTGGAGATCCTTCTGAAGGGAAGGTGCTGGCAGCGGGAGAGAACCGTTGAAGGGACCTTCCTGGGAGCTGTTGTTGCAAGGACAAAGACAACGTGAGGAGGAGGTTCTTCAAGGGTTTTCAGCAGGGCATTGAAGGCTGCGTCGGAAAGCATATGTGTTTCATCAATGATATACACTTTATACCTGCCGCCTGAAGGAACATACTTAACCCTCTCCCTGAGGTCCCTGATATCGTTAACGCTGTTATTTGATGCGCCGTCGATTTCCATTACATCCATAGAAGAGCCGTCTGTAATTGAGGTGCAGAATGCGCATATGCCGCATGGCGAAGATGTCGGACCATCTTTGCAGTTCAGGGCCTTTGCAAGTATCCTTGCTGCAGAGGTTTTGCCGACGCCTCTCGGACCTGAGAAGAGGTAGGCATGCGCGATCTTCCCCTGTTCCAGAGAGTTTTTCAGGACGCGTATTATCGGTTCCTGACCGATAAGGTCATCAAAACCCTGTGGTCTCCACTTTCTGGCAAGGACTAAATAGCTCATATATTATCCCTTGTCTTTCTTCACGTATTGTCAAAAATTAACCACAGAGAACACAGAAAAAGTATTACCTATCAAAAGGTATTCTTTTTGAGAACACAGAGGAACCCTCTGTGCTCTCTGTGGTTTCATATTGGCTTCTCTTTTTTCATAAAACTTTTAACATTGTCTTTCTCCAGCCTGAGAGCGGCTACCTCCGGCACCCAGGAAAAATGCTTACCGCTGCTTCCTTCCGGACCTGACGGGGTTCACACCCACCTGCTGCGAAGGGCCGTTCCCAGGCTGCAGAAAGACAAAATGGCGGAGAGAGTGGGATTTGAACCCACGGTACGGTTTTAGCGTACACACGATTTCCAGTCGTGCTCCTTCGGCCGCTCGGACATCTCTCCATTTAAAAAAAAGTATATAGTAAATAGTAAACAGGGACAAACCAATTGTAAAAAATAATAAACCAAAGCGGTATGTATAAGATTAAATGGAAAGCAGACATAAAATCAAGGTTATGCTGAGAGGTTATGCTGAGAGCTTTTGCTTCAGTAACTCGTTTGCCATCTGGGGATTTGCCTTGCCTTTCGTCAATTTCATCACCTGACCTACAAAGAACCCTATGATTTTTTCCTCTCCTGCCTTGAACCTCTCCACCTCTTTAGGGTTTTTTGTAATTACTTCATCGACAATCTTCTCAATCTCTCCTGTGTCACTTATCTGCACTAAGCCTTTTTCTTTGACAATGAGCTCAGCGGTCACTTCAAATCCAGGCAAATCTGCTTTAACAGTAATGTTCTTTGGTGTCCTCTTGTACATTTCTTCAAATACTGTTTTTGCAATCTTCCCGCTAATTGTTCCTTTGTCTATTAATTTCAGCATATCAACAAGCTGTTTTGGTTCCAAAGGGCATTCTTCAATAGACTTATTATCTTCATTTAATAACCTTAAAAGGTCACCCTTCATCCAATTTGCAATGACCTTCGGTTCACCACCAAGCTTTACTCCCTCTTCAAACCAATCAGCAAGTGGTTTTTCAGAAACCAGCAGGTCGGCATCACTTTCCGGGAGACCATATTCCGAGACAAATCTCTCTCTTTTTATGTCAGGCAATTCCGGGAGGGATGTCTTTGTCCCGTCAATCCACTTCTGGTCAACGATAATCGGCACGAGATCCGGTTCAGGGAAATAGCGATAATCATGGGCCTCTTCCTTGCCTCTCATGGATTCTGTAATGCCCCTTGAAGAATCCCACAGCCGAGTCTCTTGAATTATCTTCCTGCCATCATCCAGGACCTTTATCTGCCGTTTTATCTCATAATCAAGCGCCTTTTCAACGAACCTGAAAGAATTGATGTTCTTCACTTCCGCCCTTGTCCCGAATTCCTTCTGTCCTGCGGGTCTGACGGAGATATTCGCATCGCACCGTAAGGAACCCTGCTCCATATTGCCGTCACATACGGCGAGATATCTCAGGATGGTTCTGAGTTTTCTCATGTACTCAACAGCTTCACGCGGACTTCTGATATCAGGCTCAGAGACGATTTCCATGAGCGGGACTCCTGCCCTGTTTAAATCAACAAAACTAAAGCTTCCCCCGCCTTCATGTATGTTCTTGCCTGCATCTTCTTCCATATGGATTCTGGTAATGCCGATCTTTTTGGTGTTGCCGTCAACAATTATCTCCAAATAACCATGTTCACAGATCGGCAACTCGTACTGACTTATCTGGTAACCTTTTGGCAGGTCCGGATAGAAATAATTTTTTCTTGCAAACCTGCTATATAGAGAAAATTTACAATTAGTAGCCAATCCTGTCTTTACTGCAAATTCGAGGGCCTTTCTGTTTAAAACAGGAAGCACACCGGGCATGCCGATACAAACCGGACACGTCTGGGTATTCGGTTCCGACCCGAATTTTGTAGAACATCCGCAGAAAATTTTTGTGTCTGTCGACATCTGTGCATGAACTTCAAGGCCGATTACTGTTTCGTATTTCATTTTATGTTTTAGTTCTCCAGGTTTACTTTTTTGCCTGTTAGTATTTCGTCAATTGAACAAGTTTAATCTTAAAGTGTAATCTTATCCAACTCCTTTATTATCCTCTTTATCTCCCGATCCTTTAACGTGGATATCTCTGATTTGTCGTAAATAGACAGCAGAAATGTCATCTCTTTCTTGGAAACTAAATAGGTAATTATACGAAATCCTTTGCTTTTGCCGCCTGATTTATCAGGTGTTGAAACCCTGACTTTATAGCAGTTGTGTCCGATCGATGTGCCCATTTTGGGATTATTTGAAAGCTCATGTGAAAATTCTTTAATCTTTTGTTTAAGCGAAGGATATTTTTTACTAAGACGTTTGAGTTCTCTGGAGAAATTATCTGTAGGAACAATTTTATAACTCATCAATGAGTTCTCCAATTGTTTTCATCTTCTTTTTCCCGGCAATCATTGTCTTCACTTCTGATACAGCTTCCTTTAATCCAAGGAGCAATCTCTGTTTCTGCATTTCCTTCATCAGATCTTCCCATTCTTTATAAGGAATCACAACGTTTGTTTTATGCCCTTTTTTATTTGTTATATATTGGATCTGCATTTTTGCTTTCCTCCTTTCTCACAGCCTTATTTTACTACACATACCAGAAAACCCCATATATAAATACAAGGTTGCTTGTTTGCCGCTTCCTTAAAACTTACCTCTAACGGAAATCTCACTTCTGACCTGCCATTTCTGTCCGTGTAACAATATGTCCCCAGCGGTTTTCAGTCAGACGAATATCTCGCCCAGGATGTTCTTAAACCCAAAAAATGCATTTGGATAAAACCACAGAGTTCACAGAGGGGTTTTAAACTTTTAAAAAACTTTTAATTTCATGCAATTCTCTGTGTCCTCATGTTATTTTTTTAAAAAACAATTAAGACTCAATCCCGCATAAAATAGTGCACAGAGGAAATTATAAAAACTGATAGCTTCTCTTTTATTATCAAAATGTTTCTCCGTGTACTCTGTGGTTAATTGCATTATTCGGATTAAATATTATCATTTACAGATTTGGCTTTCTTTTATGCCAATCGGTTGCCTGCTCATAGGCATATGCGATTCTTAAAATGGATTCTTCATCGAAGAGCTTTCCTATAAACTGCAGACCGATTGGCAGGTTGTTTGATGTAAAACCGCATGGCACTGAGATGGCCGGCACTCCTGCAAGATTAACAGAGATCGTGAAGATATCAGACAGGTACATCTGCAATGGGTCGGATGTCTTTTCACCGATCTTGAAAGCAGCGGTCGGCGCTGTCGGTGTTACAATGACGTCAGCCTTTTTGAAAGCATCCTCGAAATCCTTTTTTATCAAGGTCCTTACCTGTTGTGCTTTCCTGTAATATGCATCGTAATAACCGGAAGATAAGGCATAAGTGCCGAGCATTATTCTCCTTTTGACTTCAGCGCCAAAACCCTGAGACCTTGTTTCCATATACATATCCATCAAATCTTTGCCATCTGCTCTGACGCCGTATTTTACACCGTCATATCTTGCAAGGTTGGATGAGGCCTCTGATGTTGCGAGTATATAATATGTTGCAATCGCATAGCCTGTATGCGGCAGGGATATTTCTACGGGGATTGCGCCAAGGGATTCCAGTTTTTTGATGGCTTCTTTTACTGACTCTTCTATCTCTTTGTCCATGCCTTTGATAAAGTACTCTCCGGGAATTCCGATCCTCATCCCTTTAATGTCCCTGCCTATGGCTGCTGTAAAATCCGGCGCCGGTATGGGAGCAGATGTTGAGTCCATGGGATCATGTCCTGAGATGATGTTCAATAGTATTGCAGAATCCATTACATTTTTAGTGATCGGACCGATCTGGTCAAGGGACGATGCAAAGGCAACGAGGCCGTAACGTGAAACCCTCCCATAGGTCGGCTTCATCCCCACGACCCCGCAGTAGGAAGCAGGCTGTCTGATTGAACCGCCCGTGTCTGAGCCGAGCGCAGCGATACATTCATCAGCAGCAACTGCTGCGGCAGAGCCACCGCTTGAACCTCCGGGTATGCACTCCAGATCCCAGGGGTTATGTGTTACATGAAACCCTGAATTCTCTGTAGATGAACCCATTGCAAATTCATCCATATTTGTCTTGCCGGTTAGGACATATCCCTGGTCAATGAGCCGTGTTGTTGCCGTGCTCTCATATGGCGGAATAAAATTGGAGAGTATTTTAGAAGAGCATGTTGTCCGGATGCCTTTTGTGCACATATTATCCTTAATCGCAAGAGGAATCCCGAGCAAAGGGTTTATGCCGGTTGTTTCTGATGTGCCGGCCTTTTTCTGTGCCAGTGCAGCCATCTCCATTGCCTTGTCCTGCGTAATGGTCACAAATGCCTTCACTTTATCTTCAACAGCAGCGATCCTCTGATAGACTGAGCCGATAACGTCAGGAACTGAAATTTCTTTTCTGTCAAGCAGGCCCCTTATCTCTGAAATGGTAAGCCTGTAAAGCTCCAATATCTCCTCCTGCTGATAATTTTCTGAGGTTCTATTATAGAACATTTTAAAAAGCGCCTGTACATAACGAAAAAGGCAACCAGTATTTAAGATGGTAACGCTTCAGTGAAGCGTGGATATATCCCCACTTTGGAAAAGGGGGGCAAGGTGGGATTTTTATATTATCTTGAAATCATTTAATAAAATCTCCCCTAACCCCTCTTTGCCAAAGAGGGGAATTAATTTTTTACACCTTTGACTGAAGGGATTCCTAAGATGTTTAAATTCAGGCAGTGTTATGCAGTTAGATTAGGTATAATAGATTAATAAAATGCTTAACATCTCAATTAAACAGAGAAATTGCAGCAGATGAAAGAAAACCTTGTCTCAATAATCGTCAGGACAAAAGACAGGCCAAAGCTTTTAATTAGGGCATTGCAGAGTATTGCCAACCAGACATATACATACATAGAAGTCGTCCTTGTGAACGATGGCGGCTGTGATCTTGATATTAAAGAACTGCAAGACATTCTTGGCAGTATACCCCTAAATTACATAAGACTCAAAAAAAATACAGGCAGGGCGCATGCCGGCAATACCGGCATTAAGAATGCACAAGGCGAATATGTCGGATTTCTTGATGATGACGATGAATTTTATCCTGACCACGTTAAGACGCTTATCGACTTTCTCAGCAAAAGCAGCTTTAAGATCGTATATAGTTTGGTTGAGAGAGTAGAGAAAGAATACAATTCAGATTTATCTTCTTCCTTCATTGCCAGTAAAAAAACATTTTCTGAAAAAGATTTTTCTTTCGAAGAACTCTTGGTTGAAAACTATATTCCGCTTTTATCGCTCCTTTTTGAATCCCAAACATTAAAATTTCTGATGTTTGACGAATCGTTCGAGCTCTTTGAGGATTGGGATTTGCTCATACGTGCAGCTGAAAAAACAAAATTTGGTCATATAAAAAAAATTACCTCTTGCTATAATCAATGGGGCTCATCTCAAATTGCTTTTCGAAGCACACCAGAATATCTCAAGTATGCTGCGCAAAATATTTATGAAAAACACCTCAATAAGTTCACTCCTCAATTAATTTATCGTCTCTGTGTCAGCGTATCAACAAACCATACTGGAGAAACCAAGCACTTAAAAGAGTTGATCTCTGAAAAGGAATCTCAGATTCTCGCTATGGTAAATACTAAAGGATGGAAATATCTTGAGAAATATAGACGGATCAGAGAAAAAGCTAAGCGTTTATTTTCCTAATCTATTTTTATGGATCCTTTGATTTATCTTTCTGAAAACATTCCTGAAACGGTATGCAAAGTCAAAGAAATGAAAAAACCTATGTGCAGAAAAAGCTATTACTGTTCCGAAGAGATAAGGATACCGTACAGTATTGCTGCGTCTGAATTTGCCGGTAATTCTGTGTAACGCGGAAATAATAAATATATAAAATAAACTGCACGTGTGTAAATCCTGATCCCTTTTAAAATAAGATAGTAATTTCATTGCTTTTGATATCCCCATAATAGATCATAGAGTCTTAAGGCAAGTGTAATTCCTGGTATCCTTGATGATTGCGCAGTTCCATATGCCCAGTTTGATTGTCTTATCTTCTTTATAAATTGGTTAGGTTTCAGGATAGTCCCTATGCTGTTTATTTTATCATTATTAAAGTCCATTACATTTTCATATCCGAAATCTTCTGCATGTTTTAAGTTCATAAGGTTGTTTGCCTCTTCTGCATTAGGAAATGCAACCAGCCGCTCTATCATGGTAAGTATGAAGGGCTTTATGTCTTGGAAGTTATAGCCGGTAAGGTCAGCAGCTCGAATAAATTCTTCAGAAAAATCAAGTACTCCTCTATGGAGTTCTTCAATCTTTCCATTAAATGAGATTTCTGTTATTCTATCAGTGGCGAGATCGTCTTTAAATATTGGTTCCAGGACTCCTGTTTCAATATTCTTTTTATAGCCTATTGTCGTTGGATGGAGAGCACGTGCCCCTTCCTCAAAGATCTCTTCAAAACGGTTCATTATTTTTTCAGCAGGGTTGTTAAGACGTTCATCGTAAAGCACGCCGATAATGGTGTTTTTTGTCTCATCAAACCTATGCATCATGCCATTTCTAAAACCGAGATAAAACCCATATACATAGGGGTAATCCGCTCTCTCAATAAAAGCGTCTTGCAGAAATTTCTGTATGGTCGCATTCCAGCCGATATCAACTAAAGCAACTCTGGAATTACTAAAAAACCCAATCTGAGTTAAATACTCTTCTAAAAGGCCCTTATCTTTTTGAGCATATTTGAACACCGTCTCTTGCACCCATTTATCATTTAAGAAAAGCTTAAACCGTTCATCATTTATGTTATGGATCGGAGTTTTTATGTCGGGGAAACCATATTCTCTGGCTTTCTCTGCAAATTCATGATGGGGCATGCTGAAAACATTACATAAAGAATAGAGTCCCTGTTGTTTTGGATTATACAATGGAAGGATTGCTTTTTCATGAGAAAGCCCCTTGTATAAAGATGCAAGCGCTGTTGACTTTCTCGAGAGATAGATATATTTTGTAAAAGGAATTTGGTTTTCCTTTAAAAAATGAGGTGCAAAGAGTTGAAAGATACGAAGAAAGAGTTCACCTTCTCGAGCGATAAAATAGAGGGTTTTTAGATTATTTCTTTTTATGTCTTCGATAAGGCCGTATATAAAGGTTGAGTATACTGGTCCCAGAAATGAGAACCCAAAGTTGTAAAAAAAAGTATTTTTTTCAAGAGCAGGCCTGATTAACTGGAGGAAATGCCTCCCACGCCAGTATGGATTATCGCTTGCTAACTTGTTGTATGTTTTTAAAATGTATTTTTTCCTGAGGTGCGCCTTATCTTTAAGGTAGATTGTATTAATGCCAAATTTTGACGGCATTCTGTGATCTGAGCTTATATTGTCTCCTATATGTAACATTTGCGCAGGCAAAACCTGCTCTTCCATTAAAACATGTTTGAAAAGATTCCCTGAGTATTTGCACATTGATAATTCAGATGAAACATATATATCTTCAATAAAATGGTGTAATGATTTTTTCCGAAAGATTTCTTGTATATGTTCGCGATCAAGGTACATGTCTGAAATTGCGATTATTCTCTTCCCCTTATTTTTTAGCCATTCCAATATTTCTATCATGCCTTTTTTTACATATAACACTTTATCCTCTATATCGAGTTCCTGCCTCATTATGGTCGTGGCTAGTTCGGCATCATATTTACCCAGAATTTTTGTAACCATTTCTTTGACAATATCGCTGTACCGACACTCAAAATCTCTGCCTAAAGATAATGCCTTGTGCCTTAGTTCAAGTTCAGCATCATCCCTCAGCTTTAGTAATTCGTTAGGTGAACAGCTAATTTTATAAGCATCCAAAAGTTTTTCTGAGAGATATCTTGCTGCGATCTCTTTTACCTTATCAGGAGGGTCGATATCCCTTTCAAAAATGGTATCAAAGATATCAAAAGAAACCAATTCAATCCCCCCGATAATCTCATCAAGCTTTATATGTAATTCATTTGTCCCTGTTACAGTTGTTTTTATTGGGTTTGAAGTATTTCGCTGTGGCACCTTGGTTGCCAATATTCTGAGAGGTGCGGTTATCATTCTGCCAATTCTGAAACTGTAAGAATTCTTTAGGATGTAAATTTCTTCAAGCATTTTCTTATTGTGATCCAGTATATTTGACAGTTGCCGGGATTTAAGATCTCGATATTTAAGATCAAGATGTTTATAAATAAGATCAAGTTCTTGGTATTCAAGATCAAAATCAATCTTCAAATTATTTGTTTCTTTTTTATATCTTTTGGCCAACTCTTTTGTTAAATAGTTCTTAATAGTATTAAGGTGATCAGTAGGAATAGATATATCCTTTCCATAAATATCTTTGATAGCCTCTGTCAGGAAAGAAAGGGTTTCAAGGTTGGATAATAGAGGGTTTTTTAGTATAGTATTGTCTCCATGAAGCCTGTATGAAAGTAATTTTTTATCGTATAGGAACTTAAACATTCCTGGTTCATGTTTTGCGGCTCTAAAGGCAAAATCGTAATCAATGATATATTTAAATGGTCTGAATAAACCTATGCTTCTAATAATACGGGGGTGAAAGAAGAAATTAGATGTAGAAATTGAGAAGTTCCCCGCGAGTAGAGCTTTTTCTGGAGAGTCAGACTGTAAATAAACTGACTTTAGATATTTATACCATTTAATCCACCAATGATCGGGGTCGCGTATTATATTGGAATGCTGGTCTATCAGTTCGATATCGGTTATGATGAAACTATAATTGTCTTTCTTTGCTACATCCAGAAGAAATTCAAGTCTTTCTCCGTAATATTCATCATCAGAATTTATTATAGAAATGTATGTTCCCTTCGAGATCTCGATCCCTCTGTTATGGGCATTCCAAGCGCCCCGGTTTTCTTGGTAATAGTACTGTATTCTTGAATCATTGTATTGTTTGATTACAGCTTCTGTATTGTCTGTTGAGCCATCATTTATAATAATAAGTTCAAAGTCTTCAAAAGTCTGGGAAAGAACACTTTCAATTGCCTTCCCTATAAACTTTTCGTGGTTGAAGGCAGGCATAATTACGCTTATTTCAGGATTTTTCATATTATGTTAATTAAATCAAGACGTTTTCATAGCATCAAGGATTTTATTTCTCATAAATTCCAGAGAGGGCGCTCTGTTTATTATTGTAAGCCACTCATACTGCCTTGACCTTTTCTATCACATGTGCAATCATGTCTTAAAAAGCAATCCGGATGCTTTCAAGTAGCTGGTTTTCCTTTTTCTATGCTTTTTTCTTGTATTAAGGAAGGCTACTTTTTTATATTCTAATAAATTAAGGTTGAAAAATGAAATACAAATCAGAACATGCGGTCTCTTTTATCATCCCGAACTGGAATCACAGGGAACTCCTCTGCGAATGTATTGCGTCCATATACAAGACAGGAGATGCCTTGTCTCATGAAATTATTGTTATTGATAATGCGTCGGAAGACGGCAGTTCAAGCTATATAAAGAAGACTTTCCCGGAAGTGATCTGTGTCCAGAATGACGCTAATCTCGGATATGCGAAGGCTGTCAATCAGGGGGTAGCTTTAGCGCGGGGTGAGTTTCTCTGCCTCCTGAACAATGATGTCAAATTAATGGGAAATGTTACTGAACGCCTTTTATCGTTTCTGAAAGTGAACCCTGAGGCAGGGGCTGTTGCACCGCTTCTTTACTACCCTGATGGCAGGCTGCAGATTTCCTGCAGACGATTCCCTACAGTAGGGTCGATCCTCCTTGAAAAGCTCCATATTAATAAATTCGGTCCCTTCATGAAGCTGAAGCTTACACCGGAGGAGCATCTGTCGGGCGGGGAGGTATTGCAGCCTATGGCATCAGTGCTCATGGTCAGGAAAGAATGCTGGGAAGCTGTTGGGCCGATGGATGAAAGTTTCCCCATATTCTTCAATGACGTTGACTGGTGCTGCAGATTATACAAGAATACCCGGTATAAGATATTCCTCTGTCCCGATGCAAAGGCAATCCATCATGAAGGCGCCTCTGTCAGAAGGCTGGGTTATAAAAAGAATTATGAATTGTGCAAAGGTCTTTTAAAGTTCTATCGCAAGCACTATCTGTAGAGAGAAGACTGTACTTCACCACGTTGCATCAACGATAAGCTGATTAACCCAATAATGCAATTAACCACAGAGAACACGGAGGATTATATT
>VGWX01000055.1 GCA_016873615.1 Nitrospira sp.
CTTAATATATTGGAAATGATCTTTTTGGATATGCTTGCAGGCTTATGATCAATTGCAGGGATACTCAAATGTCCGATCATTATGCTGCTTACTCCTGAGCTGATTGCCTCTTTGAACGGCATTATATCCGTCTCGATCAGATTTTTGTAAGATTTATTGATGACCGGAAGCAGGATATGAGAATCTTCAGATGTATCACCATGTCCTGGAAAGTGCTTGGCACAACTGATAAGATTTGAACTTTCCAATATCTTTATATATTCCGATCCGAGCCTTGCCACATTTTCAGGGTTATCAGAAAATGCCCTTGTACAAATAATAGGGTTATCAGGATCTCTGTTTACATCAAGGACAGGGATAAGGGGCATGTTTATTCCGATATCCTTTGCCTCATCTGCAATTGCATTTACCGTATTTCTCAGTTTCAATAAATCCTCACTTTCAGTATCAATTGCCGACGCTATAGCCATCTGGCAGGGGAAACATGTACAACCCTGTATCTGCTGCCCTGCTCCACGTTCTATATCCGATGCTGTAAAGAGAGGCATTTCTGAAACTGACTGCATCTTGTCAATGAAATTCCTTACCTCCTCCTTTTTGCCACCGAAGATTATAAAACCACCGATACCTTTTTCTATCAGCCCAAATATATTTTCCCGGTAAGATTTTAGATAAATCTCTTCTCCATTCAGTCTGCTGATAATCAGCTGGTAGAGTTTTTTTTCTAAAGCGAACCTGATAGTTGGGATTTCAGAAAACATAGAGAAGTTTAGCAAATAGTCGCTTATATGAACAAGAATATGTTTGTCATTGCTTACAGATATTTTTTCCCTTGCGGCATCTATTAATAAAATAGCATTTGATTTATAATTAGCTACAAAATTCTGAAAATCTGATAAAATAAGCTAAAATTTAAATTTAAGGTTTATACGATGGCGCTGACAAGGATCCTTTTTGTTGAAGACGACAAACTCCAGGCAAAGCTCACAAAGGATTATTTGGAGAAGAACGGTTACGAGATTATACATGTTGAAAATGGCGCTTCAGCAATAAAGGTAGCTAAGACACAACCTGTAGACCTTATAATTCTTGATCTCGTCCTTCCTGACATGGATGGGAATGAGGTTTCACGCTGGTTAAAAATCGATGAAGATACCAAGGCTATCCCTATAATCATGCTTACCGCCAAAGGCACAACGATGGATAAGGTTACAGGGTTAAAAGCAGGCGCTGATGACTACCTCGCAAAGCCTTATAACGAAATCGAACTGAATGCACGGATATATGCTTCCCTGAGAACAAAAGCCTTGCAGGATGAGTTGAAGAAGAAAAATCGCGAGTTGGAGGAGGTGCTTACACAACTTAAAACCCTCTCTATCACTGATCCGTTGACGGAAATATTCAACAGAAGGCACTTTTGGAGTGTACTTGAAAATGAATTTGCAAGATCTGTCAGATTCAAAACTCCCATTGCATGCCTGATGATAGATGCCGACCACTTTAAGAATATAAATGATGAATACGGACACCATGCGGGAGATATTGTCCTTAAGGAAATCGCAAAGATAATAAAGAATTGTTTGAGAGAAGTGGATACAGCAGCACGATGGGGGGGTGAGGAATTTATCGTGCTCCTTCATGGAACCGACAAGGAACATGCATTAACCGCTGCATCCAGAATACTTTCAGAGATCTCAGTCCATACATTTACCGGAATACAACGAAAGATTACCGTCAGCATCGGGATTGCGAGCGTTCCCGGACCTGCTATAGACACCCCTGAAAAACTTATTGAAGTATCAGATTCCGCACTTTACGCAGCTAAGGCAAATGGGCGTAACAGGGTAGAGATTGCGGAATGATATAGATTTTGCTTATGGTTGTTTCTGAATTAATAGTTTTAATTTTAGTATTTTATTTACAAAAAATTCAATTTATGTTATTTTTTATATATGTGGTCGGTTTATAACGAAAATCCCACACGGGAAAAAATAATTCTCCTCCTTAAAAAAAGAGGCCCTTTATCTATAGATGATCTCAGCAGGGAATTGAGTATAACATCGATGGGCATAAGACAACACCTTCTCTCGCTGGAGAGAAAAGGCCTCATAGACTACATAGCCAAAAGACAGGGGATTGGAAGACCGGCTTTTCTCTATAAACTTACTGATAAAGCAGAAGCTCTGTTCCCCAAGGCATACGATAAGTTTATAATGGATTTATTCAAAGACATTGAGAAGCATGATGGAAAAGACAAGATAGATGAGATTTTCAAATGGCACAGAAACAGGTTTATAAAGGAAGCCAGGGATTTTATAGCGGATAAAAATACCGTTCAGGAAAAGGTTTATGGCCTTAAGGATTACTTTGAATCTGAAGGATATTACGCTGAACTTTCCGAAGCAAACAATCATTATAATTTAAAACTTTTCAACTGCCCGATCTTTAAGTTAGCTACAGAATACAAAGAGGCCTGCCGATATCATCTCCAGGCATTTAAGGAACTTCTCGGAAAAGAAGTAAATCGTGATGAATGCATTACCGATGGAAATCTATCCTGCACATATTCAATCCCTAAAAACATCCTTAAAACTTAAATTTTAAACAATTAGTTTAAGTTATCCCTGCAACTATCCAGGAAATATATTTTTATATACAAAAGTGTTGTTTTTTGCGGCTGTATACCACTATTTCCTGTTCCATAGAACCTTCTGTGACGTCCGAACGCTATAAGTTCTAATTTTTCTAAATATTTATATATAAACTATTAATTCAGCACATCAAAAAATCCACTTGCCATATGATGCGATTTTAGTTTATCTTATTTATATAAAAACTCTCAGGGAGGAAATTATTTAATTTCATTCGAATTGCCTGCCCTGTTTGTGATAGGGGGAACATTTGATCCGGCAAATTAGATCTTTTGGGAGCTTGCGTAAAGAGTTGGTGTGCATGTCTCCTGAGAGGAGAAAGCCTAAAGACTCTTTCAGGGCACCCACCTATTTTATAGGCGGATCTAATTTCTCCTTACACGGCAGGGTGGGTTTATTGTATTAGGTTGGTTTTTATGGCGCATATATTTTTTTGGGGGATTTCAAATAAATTTTATATGATAGAGAGTAAATGGAAATTTATCTTCACAATTAAAATTTTCTCACCTCCAAAATTCCTGTCAAAACCATAACCCAACCTTTAAAATCCATATATCAAAAAAAGAAGCTCTTTATGCTTCATTAACGAAATCCCTCGATGTTAAGGGAAGATTGAAAAGGGGGTTTAACATATATGCAACCGATAGTATATATAGTCATAGCAGTATGTACAGGTCTCGTTGCCGGCTTAGTCTTCGCTCTTATTTCCCAGGCAAAAATCAAAAACAAGACAATTGAAATTGAACAGGCAAAGGCAAAAGCGCTTGATGAGGCGCAAAGAGAAGCTGAGAGTTTAAAAAAAGAGGCGCATGTTGAGGCCAAGGATATCGTCTACCAGGCCAAAGCAGAGGCTGAAAAAGAGGTAAGGGAAAGGCGTTCAGAATTAAACCATCTTGATAAAAGGCTGAGACAGAAAGAAGAGAGTTTTGATAAAAAGTTTGAACAGATCGAAAGAAGAGAGCAGGAATTAAACAGAAGAGAAAAAGATTACACATCAAAGGAGCGGGCTATTCAGGAAAAGGACAACACATTCAACAAGTTAATAAAAGAGCAAACTGAAATGCTCCAGAAAATATCAGGATTGAGTTCTGAAGAGGCAAAACAGGAGCTTCTGAGGAAAATCGAAGAAGAATCACGGTTCGAGGGCGCCAGACTTGCCAAAAAGATCGAAGATGAGGCAAGAGAAAACGCAGATAAAAAGGCAAAAGAGATTATAGGGTTCTCTATACAGAGATATGCAAGCGATTATGTTACTGATGCAACCGTAACCTCTGTCAACCTTCCGAATGATGAGATGAAAGGCCGTATTATAGGCAGGGAGGGCAGAAACATAAGGGCGCTGGAAGCTGCAACAGGTGTTGACCTTATTGTAGATGACACACCTGAGACAGTGACACTGTCTGCCTTTGACCCTGTCAGGCGTGAGATAGCGAGACTCTCGCTTGAACGGCTTATTACTGATGGAAGGATCCACCCTACAAGGATCGAGGAGATAGTCGAAAAGGTAAAGAAAGAAGTTGAGACATATATCAGAGAAGAAGGAGAAAAAGCTGTCTTTGACTTTGGCCTTTCCGGCATCCACCCTGAACTTGTAAGATTGATCGGAAGGCTCAAATACAGAACATCATATGGTCAGAATGTTCTCCAGCATTCAAGGGAGGTAGCTTATCTTGCAGGCATGATGGCCGGAGAATTAAGAGTGGACGTTAAGCTCTCAAAGAGGGCAGGGATACTTCACGATATCGGCAAAGCAATAGACCATGAAGTAGAAGGATCTCATCAGGAAATAGGCGCAAATATGGCAAAGAAGCTTGGAGAGAATAACAAGGTAACAAATGCCATACTGGTGCATCATGGTGAAGGCGACCCAATAACTGTTGAGGCTGCTCTCGTAGCTGCTGCGGATGCACTTTCAGCTGCGCGCCCTGGCGTCAGAAAAGAGAGCATAGAAAATTATCTCAAACGCCTTGAGAAACTTGAACAGATGGCCCTCTCATATAAAGGTGTAGAGAAATGTTACGCGATCCAGGCGGGAAGAGAGATAAGAATAATAGTCAAGCCTGAGGATGTGACCGATGAGATATCATCTATGATATCGAGGGAACTCGCAAAAAAAATAGAGTCTGAGATGACATACCCTGGTCAGATAAAAGTTACCGTTATCAGAGAGTCCAGGTATGTTGAATATGCCAAATAGCAGTTCATGAAAGTTCTTTTTATCGGTGACATAGTAGGCAAAACAGGGAGAAACGCAACAAAGGCGCTCCTTCCAGCGATTGTTAACAGATACAAGATAGACCTTGTTATTGCGAACGGTGAAAACGCAGCAGGCGGGTTTGGAATAACAGACAAGATAGCCTCAGAGATTTTCAGCCATGGTGTTCATGTTATTACAACAGGAAATCATGTCTGGGACAAGAAAGAATTTATCCCTCAGATCTCAAAGGAAAACAGGGTGCTCAGGCCAATAAATTATCCTCCGGGTGTGCCAGGCTATGGGAGTCTGCTGTATTCCTTGCACAATGGAATTAAAATAGGGGTAATCAATATCTCAGGAAGAGTATTCATGTCACATATTGACTGCCCTTTCAGAACCGGCAAAGACGAAGTAGAAAAACTGCGCAGTGCAACAAAAATGATAATCATCGATTTCCACGCAGAGGCAACTTCAGAAAAGATTGCTTTCGGATATTATATGGACGGCAAAGTAAGCGCTGTCATCGGAACCCATACGCATGTCCAGACTGCTGATGAAAAGATATTGCCTGGCGGGACCGCTTACATAACAGATGTCGGAATGACAGGGCCATACGATTCTGTTATAGGTATCGAAAAAGAACAAATTATAGAGCGGTTCTTAACAAATATGCCGATGCGGTTTGAGACAGCTAAAGGTGAAGGCATCTTTTCTGCTGTCGTTATCGAGATTGATGAAGAAACCGGAAAGTCATCCGCCGTCCAGAGACTGCAACTAAAATATCCTTAAAACCTACCGTTTCTTAAGGTGCAATTATTTCGTTGGTGCTTGCGGCGCTTGCTGTTGTGCCTGTGGTGCCGCAGGCTGAGGGGTTGGCTTCCCCTGCTGCAAAGGCATAGGGACTGCTTTTGTATCAACACCTGGAGTAGTCCCGGCTGCCGGAGGAACTGATTTTTGCTCCTGTGTGACAGGTACTTTTTTCACAATTGAACTGCCTTTAGTAGTAACAATCGCCAGTATAAACGATGTAAGCATAAAAGCAACTGCTGATATCGTTGTCATTTTACTGAGAAAAGTCGCTGCGCCGCGGCTACCAAAAAGTGTCTGACTTGACCCTCCAAAAGCTGCGCCCATATCCGCTCCCTTACCGCTCTGGAGCAGGACTACGGCAATAAGGAAGAGAGAAACCGTAACATGAACAATAATTAAAAAAGTGGTCATTTTTATCTCCTGAAATTAACTATTCTGCTAAAGCTTTCAAACTTAAGGCTTGCACCGCCGACAAGAGCGCCATCTACATCCCTGCAAGCCATAATAGAATCTACATTGTCCGGCGTTATACTACCACCATATATAATACACAATTCATCAGCTTTATTTCCATATGAAACTCTCAGTTTTTCCCTGATATAGGCATGTGCCTCCTGAGCCTGTTCAGTGGTTGCTGTTTTTCCTGTACCGATAGCCCATATGGGTTCATATGCAATCACAATACTCTCAGGGTCTACACCCTCAAGTCCTTTCTCTGTCTCTCTCTGTAATATTTCAAAGGTCTTTCCTGCCTCCCTCTCTTCCAGAGATTCTCCCATGCAAAAGATAACTCCAAGACCCGCTTTTTTTGCCGCCTTTATTTTTTTGTTTACTGTATCATCTGTTTCATGAAAATATTGCCTCCTTTCAGAATGACCGATAATGACATATGTACAGCCAATATCAACGAGCATAAGCGGTGATATTTCTCCTGTATATGCCCCCTTCTCTTCATAAAACAGATTCTGTGCAGCAAGGATAATGCCGGTGTCTTTAATCATCGCTGCTGCTGCCGGTAACGACGTAAAAGGCGGCGCTATTGCTATGGTTACATCAGAGCTGTCTTTTACCTCAGGAATAAATTTTCTTATGAACTCCTGAGTCTCGGAAATGGTCTTGTTCATTTTCCAGTTTGCAGCAATAAATGGTTTCCGCATCGTGTTAATTTAATGTATAATCATTTTCTTGTCAAGGCAACATTGCAAAAGACATTGTAAAAGCACTTTAAAAAAATATCGCCAATAAGTAAAATATCACCTGTTATTAAACACAATAAATTAAAGGGGGTAAACGTGAACAGACAAATTATATTAAACGAAAAGGATATTCCAAAACAGTGGTACAATATCCAGGCTGACATGCCGAATCCTGTGCCGCCGCCTCTCAATCCAGGGACAGGACAGCCAATAACACCCGATATGCTCGCGCCAGTGTTTCCGATGAACTTGATTGAGCAAGAGGTCAGTACTGAAAGATGGATCAATATACCGGATGAAGTTCTTGAAAAATACCTTATTTGGAGGCCGACACCCTTATACAGGGCGCGCTTTCTGGAACAGTCTCTTAAAACACCTGCGCGAATATACTTCAAGAACGAAGGGGTAAGCCCTCCAGGCAGCCATAAGCCCAATACAGCCATAGCTCAGGCCTATTACAATAAAGTTTTCGGTATAAAAAGGCTTGCAACAGAAACCGGAGCAGGCCAGTGGGGCAGCGCTCTCGCTTTCGCATGCAACCAGTTTGGGCTGGAATTAAAAGTATATATGGTCAGGATAAGTTACAATCAGAAACCTTACAGAAGGCTCATGATGGAAACCTGGGGTGCAAAGTGTGTACCCAGCCCCAGCCCTGATACAAATGCAGGAAGAAAATTCCTTGAACAGAATCCGGAACATCCGGGAAGCCTTGGCATCTCCATTAGTGAAGCAATAGAAGATGCTGTTACTACTAAAGATTCGAGATATTCTCTCGGAAGCGTTTTAAACCATGTGCTTTTGCATCAGACAATCATCGGGCTCGAGGCACACAAACAACTTTCATCTATCGGTGAGTATCCTGATATCGTAATCGGATGCGCAGGCGGAGGAAGCAACCTTGCAGGCCTTGCGCTTCCGTTTGTAAGGGATAAGATACACGGCAAGAATGTGAAGATAATGGCTGTAGAACCTGCTTCATGTCCCTCTATGACAAAAGGCGCTTATGTCTATGATTTTGGAGATACTGCGGAGACCACCCCTCTTATCGCCATGTATTCTCTGGGCCATGGGTTCGTTCCCGCTCCTATCCATGCCGGCGGGCTTAGATACCACGGAATGGCCCCCATCATAAGCAGGTTGTATGCGGATAAGCTTATAGAGGCGAAATCGTATACACAACTTGAAACCTTTGCAGCCGGCATTGCCTTTGCGAGAACAGAAGGTTTTATCCCGGCGCCTGAAACAAACCACGCAATTGCCTGCACAATAGATGAGGCAAAAAAGGCAAAAGAAGAAGGCAAGGAAAAGGTTATTCTTATGAACTGGAGCGGACACGGTATCATTGATCTTGCAGCGTATGATGCTTACTTATCAGGGAAACTTGATGATTATGTTCTGCCTGACAGCGATATCAAAAACCTCTTAAAAGATCTCGAGAAATTCCCGAAACCATAACGTTTCCTGATATTATCGATTATAGGGGAGGATTTCATCCTCCCCTTTTTTGTTAATATATAGATATGTATATCTACTGCAATCAATTAGGGATGCTGGTTGAATTTTCCTATTGCACTTCTATGAATGAGGGATTGCCATGCAGGAATATTATCGGCTGCTGGAAAGAGAGGACAGATGTAATCTCTTTTCTAAAGAAAAGCTTTTCTGCTGAAGAATTAAAAAAAGCATTCGGTGGTCCACCAAAAACAAGGATTGATCGCATCATCGAATCTGCCCGAAAACCTGACTGAAGACCTTCCATGCTAATCTGTCAATAAACCTTTCAAAGACCACCTCTCATGGATCTGACTTTGAAGTTAAATATATCCGTCGGTCAGCCTTCCGTCCACCATCTTAAGTATCCTATGGCAGCGGCTTGAGAGGGATTCGTTGTGGGTTACGATCACGAAAGTGATCCCCTTTTGTTTATTGAGATCAATGAATATCCTGAAGAGTTCTTCACCGGTCGTTGTATCGAGGTTGCCTGTGGGTTCGTCTGCAAGCACAACTTTCGGCTCGAGTATCAATGCCCTTGCAACTGCAACTCTCTGCTGCTCCCCGCCTGAGAGCTCTCCCGGCCTGTGTTTCTTTCTATCAGATAATCCCATATCACTCAGAAGTCTTTCTGCTCTGTCCCTGATTTCAGCATAACTTGACCCCTTGACCCCTTGACCCCTTGACCCCTTATTTATCAGTCCGGGCATTATCACATTCTCAATGGCTGAAAATTCAGGGAGGAGGTGATGGAACTGAAAGACAAAGCCTATTGTTTTGTTCCTGAAAGTTGCGAGAGAATTTCTGTCGAGCGAAAAAACATCCGTGTTACTGTAATAGAGATTACCGGAAGTCGGCCTGTCCAGCGCCCCAAGTATATGGAGCAGGGTGCTCTTACCCACCCCTGATGCGCCTACTATCCCCACCATTTCCCCTTCTTTTATGGAGAGGCTAATGTCCTTCAGCACATTAAGCTCCCCGGCATCAGTTATAAATACCTTCTTCAGATCTTTTGTTTCAATTAAACTCTTCAATACATATCCTCTTACTTTTCAGTTTTTGTGCCTGTAATATCCTTTATTTTTTCTCCTGTCTTCCTGATACCTTCTCCCACTTTTTTTGTAGTTTCTTTCATATCATCTGTTTTTCTTTTTATCTTCTCAGCCTCTTCGCCAACTTCCTCGCTCTTCTTTTTAAGAACTTCTCCTGCCTGTTCCGACTTCTGGCCAAACCATCTGAAAGGCTTTCCGCCCTGCCATAATGAAAGGGCAAGGAAAACAATCGCAGCAAGGATAGCGATCCCTATAAGTCTTCTTATGAGTTTAAACACAATTCCCTTCCCAAATATATAAGGCAGGATAAAGCATTTTTACGGATTTGAATTCTTTTTTGAAAGAATTCACCTCGGAGGTCGGTACGACCGAGAATGAGCAAAAATGTTTTATCCTGCCTGTTTATCATTTACTCATACCTTAGCGGTTCCACCGGATTCATCTTCGCAGCCTGCCATGCCGGGTAGATAGTTGCGAGAAAACTGATGATGACCGCAGAGAGGGAGACAGTTACAAAATCAATAAATTTTGTCTTAACAGGCAGGCGGCTCAGATAATATACATCAGCCGGCAGTTTTATAATCTCGTATGTATTTAAGACATAGCATAAGAGATATCCTCCGGTGACCCCGATAATCGTGCCGACTACGCCTATAAACAGCCCCTGCAGCATAAAGATATTCATGACGCCCCTGTCTGTTGCTCCCATTGCCTTAAGAATTGCTATCTCTCTCTTCTTCTCCATGACATTCATGATCAATGTGCTCACAATATTAAATGACGCAACAAGGATTATAAGGATTAAGATGATAAACATGGCGAATTTTTCGAGTTTCAGGGCTGAAAACAGGTTCCTGTTCATCTGCATCCAGTCTTTTGCATATAGAGGGAAGGCTAATTCCTTCTGTATTCTCTCCCTGACAAGAGATGCCTTATAAATATCAGCGAGCCTGAGCTGAATTCCTGTTATATCCTGTTTCATATCAAAAAATTCCTGGGCTGCGCTGATATCAGTCAAAACAAGGTTTGAATCATACTCGAACATCCCGACCTCAAATATCCCCACAACCCTGAACTGCTTGATTTTTGGAAGCATTCCCAAAGGGCCTATTTTGCCGACAGGAGACAGAATATTAATGACATCCCCCTGAAAAATTCCCAAACTGCCTGCGAGTTCCTTGCCCAGGATTATTCCGGGCATCCCATCTCCTGCATTCAGTTTTTCAAGACTGCCTTCTTTCATGAACTTTCCTATCTCTGTCGTCTTAATCTCTGCTTCAGGGTTAATCCCCCGCAAATAGACTCCGTGTGCCCTTTTGTCATACGACACCATCACCTGTCCCAATATAAAAGGCGCAGATGCAATAATGTCCCTGTCATTTTTCAAGCCTTTGTTCACATCCTTATAGTCTGACATTATCCCCTTGTAGCTGATAATAACCATATGCGCGTTCACTCCAAGAATCTTCTTCTGCAAATCTTCATGAAACCCGCTCATTACTGACAGGACAACGAGCAGCGCCATTACGCCAACTGCAACCCCCCCGACAGATATTAATGTATTAACAGAAATACCCTTATGCTTTTTCTTTGATTTAAGGTATCGGAGCGCTATGAATAGCTGATAGGGAAGGTTCATTGTAATGTTAAACTGACAGATGCAGATGTTGTGAATAAATTTATTTTTTGATACCTTTTCGCCTCGGCGAATCCGCCTGAGTGCGGAAGTGTGCCTTTAACTGATGAGCATCGGAATATTTTTAGTGGATTGGACAAATAAAGATACTTACAATAATCCATCAAGTTAAATAAATTTATGAACAATGTCTGCATCGTAAAATCATTGTTCCGGTTTCAATTGAGGGAATAGTATTACATCTCTGATAGACTGCGAGTTTGTTAGCAGCATAACAAGTCTGTCAATTCCGATGCCCTCCCCTGCTGCGGGAGGCATACCATATTCAAGGGCTCTGACAAAATCCTCATCCATGCTGTGCGCCTCTTCATCACCGCCGGCCTTTGCCTCAACCTGCTTAAGAAACCTCTCCCTCTGATCCATGGGGTCATTCAGCTCGGAGAATGCATTTGCAATCTCCCTCGATGTAACAAAAAGCTCAAACCGTTCAACAAGGCCGGGGTTGTCGGACTTTCTCTTGGCCAATGGTGACAGTTCAACAGGATGGTCAATAATAAATGTAGGCTGGATCAAGTCAGGCTCCACTTTCTCTTTGAATATCTCATCAAGGATTTTTCCAAGGGATGCGCCCTTCTCTATCACCATCCTATTTTCTTTTGCCCATGCGACTGCTTTCTCGCTGTCATCGAATATCTCCTCAGGAACACCTTTTTTCATTAATGCCTCAAGCATCGGTACCCTTGGCCAGGGAGGCGTCAAATCAATGATATCATCTCCATATGGCGCTTTTAATGTCCCGAGAGTTTTTTCAGTAATATTTACAATAAGCTCCTCAGTTAATGACATGAGGAAATTATAATCCCTGTAAGCAATATAGAATTCGAGCATCGAAAACTCAGGGTTATGCTTTGTTGATATGCCTTCATTCCTGAAATTCCTGTTGAGCTCATATACCCTCTCGTATCCGCCGACGAGAAGCCTTTTTAAATAAAGCTCCGGGGCAATCCTGAGATAAAGGTCGGCATCGAGTGCATTATGATGTGTCTTGAAAGGCCTCGCAGTTGCGCCACCTGGAATCGGCTGCATCATGGGTGTCTCTACTTCAATAAAACCTTTTGCTTCTAGAAAGTCTCTTATGGCCTTAATGATAATGCTTCTCTTTACGAATGCCTGTTTAACCTCAGGGTTAACGATCAAATCAACATATCGCTGTCTGTATCGTGTCTCGACATCCTTTAATCCATGCCATTTCTCAGGCAAAGGCCTGAGCGATTTTGTAAGCAAAACAACATCATTAACCTCAACAGTAAGCTCGTTGGTTTTAGTCCTGAAGAGTTTTCCATTCAAACCGATAATATCCCCGATATCAAGTTTTTTGACCAAAGAATATTTTTCATTCAGGATGTCTTTTCTTAAATAAACCTGTATCCTGCCTGTAGCATCCTGAATATGCGCAAAGGCTGCCTTGCCAAAATCCCTCATGGCAACAATCCTGCCTGCAAGAGAAGCAGCAACAGGGCTGGCCTCAAGGGTTTCTTTTGATACTGCGCTGAACTTATCCTGAAGGTCAGTTGCATGGTCTTCAGCATAGAATGAACCGCCAAACGGCTCTACGCCAGCCTGCCGCAGTTCCTCAAGTTTCCTTATACGCTGTTCTATGAGTTCGTTAATTTCTTCCATTGCAATCAAAAATATAATAAATAGGAAGTCATAAGTCAGGCCGTATTCCTGAAATGCTGTCATTGCGGCTTGTCCGCAATCTTTCTTGCTTTTCAAAAAGATTCCCAACAAGCGGGAATGACATATAATGTGACCTGTTTATAGCGGTTTTAGTATAATTATTAGTTTCTTCTGAAGTCAATTTACTTGTTTTTTACTGCCATGTTTTCGAGCATCTCCAGTTTTGATGTTTCGCCTACTGCTATCAATGTGTCACCTGCTTCTATGATGGTCCGAAACGTCGGATTGAATTTCATCTCTCCGCCCCTCTCCTTTATGGCAACAATAATAATTCCAAGGTCCCTGCCTATGCCACAGTGATCCAATGAATTCCCTACAAGGTTAGAGCCTTCCTGAATAGTTATTTCCTCTATCTGCAGATCAATATTACCGCTTTTCGTGGCGAATTCGATGAAATCAACCACCGCAGGTTTCAGGACACTATGAGCCATACGCAATCCGCCAATGTGATATGGCGATACCACACGGTCTGCGCCTGCCCTGAGCAGTTTCTGTTCTGACCCCTCTTCACCGGCCCTCGCGACAATCAACAGGTTCGGGTTCAACCCCCTGGCGCTTAAAACAACGTAAAGGTTTTCTGCATCAGTAGGCAGCACCGAAATCAGACACTTTGCCCTTTCTATCCCTACCCTTTTCAAAAGTTCATCTTTGGTTGCATCTCCCTGGATCATTAAGAATTCCTCTTTTTCATCTGGATCCAGAAGGACTTCATTCTTTTCAATAACAGCAAATTTTAATTTTTTGTGCTGCAGTTCCCTCGCTATTATTTTCCCCATCCTGCCATATCCGCATACAATATAATGATCCCTTAAATTCTTTAGTTTCTTTTCCAATTTCTTCCTCCCGTATATTTCCTGCAATTGACCTTCCAGAACAAATTTTGCGCCTGTGCTCAGGGCATAGAGCATAGTCCCCACTCCTACAAATAACAGCACAACGGTAAATAATTGACCGTTAAAAGACAACTCATGTATCTCCCTGTAACCGACAGTTGTGAGGGTTATGACAGTCATGTAGAAGGAGTCCCAGAAGCCCCACCCTTCGATGCTCATGTACCCTATTGTGCCAAACCCGATGACACAAGCGATAAGGCTTATAACAAGTACACTTTTTTCCCTGAAATCTTCCACTGGTCGATAACTCCTCTTAAGCTTGATACGCTGCTTTACTCTCTGCTGTATTAATTATACTTACTAATACGGTCATTAGTAAGACGACATTGTTAATATTTTTGTCATTGCGGCTTGTCCGCAATCCTGCTGGGTTTTGCAGAAAGATTCTCGCCTCGGCGAGTCGCTCCCGCACTCAGGCGGGTTCGCTGAGGAGAAGAGGTGACCCGACAAGCGGGAATGACATCCATGTAGCCTTACTTTTGCACTTATTAGTAAATCGCTCAACTTAGACTTAATTTACATATAAGAGTAAAATATTCATTGTTAACATAAAATCTTCTGAAGAATTAAGATGTATCTAAGGAGGTAAAATGGATATTAAATTAACAAGTCTTTCAAGCTGCTCCGGTTGAGCTTCAAAATTCAGTCCTTCGGACCTGCTCCAGGTGCTGGGGCAGCTGCCTCCAATTACTGACACGAATGTACTCATTGGTTCATCCAATGCAGATGATGCAGGCGTCTATCGTATTACAGATGATATAGCAGTTGTCTTAACAGCGGATTTTTTTACACCGATTGTTGACGACCCTTACTGGTATGGCGCGATTGCCGCAGCGAATTCACTCTCTGACGTCTATGCAATGGGCAGCAGACCATTAGTTGCGTTAAATATTGCCATGTTTCCAAATCAGACTGAGTTTTTCCCTTACCTGAAGAAAATCATGCAGGGGGGGATCGATAAGATGACCGAGGCAGGTGTAACAATCATAGGCGGACATACTATAAGGGATAAAGAGCCGAAATTTGGCTTTTCAGTCTTTGGTGTTGTTCATCCCGACAGGATCCTTGATAATACCAAGGCCCGTCCGGGAGACGCCCTGATACTCACGAAAAAGATAGGCACAGGTATTCTTTCTACAGGGATTAAGGCAAACATGTGCAGTGAAGCTGCCATAGAAGAATTCACGCTTTCTATGGCTTCTTTGAATAAAAAAGCCGGAGAGATCATGCTTGAAGTCGGAGTGAGCACGGCAACAGACATAACAGGATTCGGCCTCATAGGACATCTGCACGAAGTTCTTTCTGCGAGCAATCTGAGCGCGCGTATTTATGCAAGTAATGTGCCTTTCTTTGTCGACGCAGTGAGACTGGCGGAACTAAATAAAGTGCCGGGCGGTTCAAGGGCTAACTACAGGAGTTTTGAACAATATGTAAAATGGCGCGAGGCTGTATCAGACACAGAAAAACTTTTATTGAATGATGCGCAAACATCAGGCGGTCTCCTGATATTTGTTCCAAAGGAAAAAAAGGATACGCTTGTTTCCGCACTCCGGAAAGAAGGCATCTTGGCTGCACATATCGGCGATATTATCAGTGAAGGCTCAGAAGACACTAAACGAATATTCGTAGACTGATAAATGCCGCTCTTTTATATCTTCCTTTTTTTTGCAGGCTCAATAGGCGGTTTTTTCTCGGGCCTGCTGGGTATCGGGGGTGGGATTATAATGTTCCCCCTTTTATTCTATATCCCTCCGCTCTTGGGGTTTGAGGCAATTGGGGTAAAAAACATTACCGGACTCACAATGGTTCAGGGTTTTTTTGCGTCCCTTTCTGCAATTCTTTTCTATAACAAAGAAAACCTTGTGAACAAAAGTCTCGCATTGACACTTGGACTTTCTTTGTTCCTTTCCTCATTGATTGGATCTATAATTTCGAAAGGAGTCTCAGACAAGTATCTCTTGTTCATTTTTGCCATACTCTCTTTTGTAGCTTCAATTCTGATGTTTATGCCGCGCAGTTATCTGAAAGATGACCTGACCGAAGATAAGATTGCCTTCCATAAACCCGCTGCGATCATTACAGGCATTATCACCGGCTTTCTACTCGGAATGGTCGGACAGGGCGGGGCTTTCATTCTTATTCCTATCCTTCTGTATGGACTGAGAATCCCGCTCAGAGTAGCCCTCGGGAGCGCTCTCGCAATCGGTCTTTTCTCTGCTACAGCCGGATTAATAGGGAAGGTCGCAACCGGGCAAGTGCCATTTTACATGACGCTCGCGCTTCTGCTTGGCGCCATGCCTTCAGCCCGGTTAGGAAGCATGGTGAGCAGAAAAACAAAATCACAGTCTCTCAGATGGATTCTGGCGTTCGTTGTCTCTGCAACTGCAATTAAAGTTTGGTACGACATATTTTAGACAGATCACCACTTTTCAAAGAGCCTCCTGAAATTCTTCATCTCTCCGGTCAGTGAGCCTGTCTCATCAAATTGAAAATCCTTATATGTCTTTATCTGAAGACCATCGTCAGTTTCATGTATCTTAACCGCGCCATCAATATCTGTCCTGAATATTTTAACCTCATTCAGGGCGTCGAGCATTTCCTGATGGGGATGGCCGAAGGGATTTTCTCTTCCGGCGCTGATTACTGCAATTCGAGGTGAAACAGTTTCAATAAACGGTTGATATGCAGATGCCTTGCCGCCATGATGCGGAACTTTCATAACATCGCTTTTTAACCATTTCCCTAAATGCATTATATTCTCTTCTGCGTCTTCTTCAATATCTCCGGCAAACAGGAAAGATTTATTATCGCCCTCTATCCTCAGGACAAGTGAATCATTATTTGCTGCGTCATGCTCATTCCCTTTCATTGTATAGAATTCAGGATATGGATGAAGCGCATATATCTTGTAACCCTTGCCCTCAATCACATCGCCTCTGCTGAATGAACGGTGTTTTATGCTGCTAACGGTATCAGGCAGGATCATGCGACCATTGTCCCATATTTCCCGGATACCAAAATGTTGTGACAGGTAGTCAAGTCCTCCTGTGTGGTCGGGATGGACATGCGAGAGAGCCAGCATATCAATAGTCTTTTTCCCTCTGTATTTAAGAAAAGACAAGGTTTCCCAGCCTGTTCTGCCTGTATCTATAAGCATAGTCTTTCCATCCGGAAGTTCGATAACTGCTGCATCTCCCTGTCCGGCATCGAGAAAGGTTACGTTGAGTTTCTCCTTCTCAAAGATCGTCAGTAGAAGATATATCACTACAGGGACAATCGGGATGATCAGCAGGTATCTTCTCTTATCGAACAGGAAATAGAAAATGAATCCGGCATAGAAAAGAAGGAGGAGGACCGGCGGAAAAGCAGGCATTTTCAGATCAGCGAATGGTATCTGCGAGAATAACTTCACCAGATAAATACTGATATCTGAAATTACTGATACCAGAGGAGTGAATACAAAATGTCCTGTAATAAGAAACAGGAAGGATGATATAACGGAAAGTGGGATGAGAACAAAGCCGATGAGCGGAGCAATCACCAGATTTGATACAGGGGATATGAGCGAGAAATAATGGAAATAATATGCAACCAGCGGCGCTGTGCCTATGGATGCAGCAAGGCTCATATACAGAGCATTTCTTATATGCCTGATTAATCCGCCTGTGTCTTTTTCTGCAGCCTCTTCTTTCTGAAGCGAAAAGCCGATAAAAAGCACCGCAAGAAACGATAGCTGGAATGAGAGGCTGAAAATCCATTCCGGCTCATAAAGTATCAGTATGAACGCCGCAAAAACAAGAGAGTTCAACCAGAAGCCTTTTCTGTTAATAATAAGTCCGAGCAGGAAAAGGCCTATCATAATAAATGATCTGACTGCAGGGATGCTTCCGCCTGAAAGTCCGAGGTACGCAAGCATAAAGGGAAGGGAGAGGATGGCTGCAGCCTGTGAGGGAGTCAGATATATCGTTATCCTCTGAAGCAGACGGTAAGGCAAAACCTTGATAAAAAATCTGAATATTCCGAAGAGTAATACTGAAAAGAGTCCGAAGTGAGTTCCTGAAATACTGAGGATATGTGCAAGACCCGTTGCATTGAATGCCTCCTTCAGTTCATCAGTCATATTCAACCTTTGTCCTGTAGTTATTGATGTAATAAAGGCTCCTGAATCTCCCTTTATATGCTCTTCTATGTATCTGTTGATCCTGTATCTGCACTCCTGAATCTTTGAATTGAGCGAATTGCGTTTCTTTCCTGAATCGTATACGTATAAAAGTGTTGCATACATATCGTCCCTCATTTGTTGTCCGGGATTGAATCTTTTTCTGCTCTTTTGGAATTTTACTGCAAGGCCGTATTCAGTGCCCAACTCGAACTCAATGTCTGAAAAAATAGCAACTTCTTTCCCTGCAAGTTCGTTAAGCCTTTCACCTGTATTTATATCTGAAGCTTTCGTTATGCTCAATATCTGCTTTAAAGACCCTTTATCGGTCTTAACCGGACTTGATTCAAATACCCCGTTTACAGCTAATTTGTCTCTGGCATAAGGCAATTCCCGGACAGGTTCATATCTTAAAAAAGCATAGGTTATCCCTAATAAAACTACAAAAATCAGGGAGTATTTTTTCTTTGCGGTCAGATATACGGCAGAGGTTAAAGAAACAATAACAGTGGAAAAAGGGAAATAGTGGAATAAGTAAAAAAAGACTACTCCGATAAGGAATGAAACAAAAAAATGCA
>VGWX01000056.1 GCA_016873615.1 Nitrospira sp.
CCACGCCCGCCTTATCTTCATCCGGTTTAACAACAAACCCGCCGATACAGAAGGGCGGGGATACCCCGCCCCTACTTCCCAAAATATTGCTCGTAATTTCCGGATTGTACAACAATCTTTGCTTCAGTAGTCTTCCCTAATACTTATGAAAGCTACTTTATTCTTTTTGTTCTCCCATAACGAGAACTGTCTCAGGCAGATGCTTTGTACCAATATTCTTAAACCCTGTTTCTGCCAACCAACGTTTTATTTCTTTCGGAGTATAACACCGGCCTTTTTCTGTTCCAACAAGCATGTTCACTGAGAATAGCGCGCTATGGGGCGGAGTTGTCCTTGTCTCGTTGATGGGGAATTCCTGCACCATTTTTATTCTTCCCATCTGATCAGTGATCCATTGAATCCTATTATAAATAATCCGGCACAACGATTCTATAAGTCTCCGGTAGGGGGCAGGAATCTTCCGGAAATCCTCCTTGACTTAATTATGGGCATATGCCTATAATTAAGCTAATGCCGAGACCGAAGAAATATCGTTGTATCAAATGCAAACCAGATGCTAATTATTTCAAACCAAGGGGAATTCCCCTTATAGAACTTGAGGAAATATCGATCTCAATGGATGAACTTGAGGCTCTCAGGCTTGCAGATTATGAAGAATTCTATCATGAAGAAGCCGCTGCAAATATGAAGATATCAAGGCAGACATTCGGTAGAATCCTGAACAAGGCACACAGAAAGGTTGCCGAGTGTCTTTTAAAAGGCAAAGCATTGAAAATAGAACCATCACAAAAGGAGGAGTAGATATGAAAGTATGTTTTCCTGTAGCAGAAGAAGAGGGGTTGAACAGTGAAGTCTACGGGCATTTCGGTTCTGCACCGGTGTTTATTATCGTTGACACAAAAGATAATAATGTAACGACGATCAACAATAAAGATCAGCATCATGCTCATGGCGCCTGTAATCCATTGAAAGCGTTAAATAACCAGCATGTAGATGCAATTATTGTGGGAGGTATCGGAGCGGGTGCACTGACAAAGCTGAACCAGCAGGGCATTAAGGTTTTTCAGGCACAGGCACAAAAGGTCAAAGAAAATATCAAGCTGTTAAAAGATCATACTCTCCCTGAGTTTACTATGCAGCATACCTGCGCCGGCCATGGACATGGAATAAGCTGCGGACATTAATGTAGTCTATAAAAATTTGCTCATTAAAGGAGGAGTTTATGGCAAAGAAAAGAATTGCGATACTGGCATGCAAAAACATCAAAGGTGTTAGTTGTGTAGCAGGCTGTCTGAAATGTTTTAAGGGAATTGCAGAGAAGGCGGGTGAGTATGAACGCTGGAAGGATTATGACGTGGAAGTCATTGCCATGGATGACTGCGGTGGTTGCCCCGGTGTCCTTATGCCGAAAGTTGCTTTGATGATGGATATGGGGAAACTCTATGAGCGGGATTTCGATGCTATTCATTTTGGGACTTGCATAATGAAGGCAGCACAAACTGCAAAATGTCCGATTGATATTGAAGATATCAAAAAGAAGATCGAGACAAAGTTTAATAAAGAGGTGGTCCTCGGCACGCATCCTTATGCGTAGCTGATCTGATTAACTTTCCTGGATACTTTAAACAATGAGCATTTTAGTCCTCGGCATAGGTAATTTTCTGCGCTCTGACGATGGGGTAGGGTTGCATGTAATAGAGGCTCTCAGGAAAGAAAAGACAGGAGATAACATTGATTTAATGGAAGCGCTTTCCGGTCTCGATATCCTCGATGCAATAAAGGGCTACGACAGAATAATTCTCGTTGATGCCATAAAGACCGGGGGTGAGCCGGGAACAATCTATGAGCTTTCCCTGAAAGATATTCAGAATAAGCATACGAACCATTCTTTCTCAACTCATCTGAATATGGATCTCTCAACAATGCTTGAATTGGGGAACAGGCTTTTCCCCGGGAAAATACCGAAGGATATCAGGGTTATTGCAATTGAGGCAGAAGATGTCACGACGATCTCCGATAAGTGTACGCCGGCGGTTGAGTGTGCTATACCAAAGGCTGTTGAAATTATTAAGGGATTGATATAACGAGCTTGTACAATTCAGGATATTCCTCCTTAGCAAGCTCAATATCTTTCTTTAACAATCTTAATCCCTCAGGCACATATTTCAGGAAATATTTTTTCCCTTTTACTGAGGATAAAAAACCATATGCACCAAGCGCCTGCATGTGACGCTGCATGCGGCAAGGGACCAGGGTTTCTCTAAACTCATTTTGTCTGAACCACCGGCTGTTTTCCGACATTCTTTTTATATAAAAATCCAAAAGCCTTTCTCTCATATCATCATCAAGGCGAAAATAAGGGTCCCATAAGAGTGAGACGACATCATAGGCTGGCGGGCCGATCCTTGCGCCCTGATAATCTATTATCCCCGGAGATTCTCCTTTTGTGACCATTATATTATGCGACTGAAAATCACGGTGTATTGCCGTCTTATGAAAAGAGTCGACCTTTTCAGCAAGTCTGTGGAAATCATCATTGAGTAAAAGCTCATTTGCTATTTTAATGTTTCTGATACCGCTAACAAATCTCTCGACAAAATAGCCTGTCTCCCATCTGAGATGTTCATAATCAAATATTCTCTTCCGGAGCAGAGGGCGCTCTGATACATGTTCAGTCACTTCAGTGTGTATCAGGATGAGGATATCAATAACCTTTTTGTACATCTTTTCTATCATTCCCCGGTCTCGTGGACATTTCAGCCAGCTGTATAAAGAGAGATCACCAAAGTCTTCAAATAATGCGGTTTTCTTATCGTGTGCTATATCGATTAATTCAGGGACAGGAATAGAATACCCTCTGAAGAAGTGTGTGTATTCAATATGCCTCTGAAAATCAGGATCTCCATCAGGAGACTGCATAAGCACCGCTGAGTGTTTGTCGAGTTTGACCCTGTAATATTTCCTGTCAGATCCTCCTGTGCCAATGAGGAAAGAATTGCCTTCAGCTGAATCAAAAAAATCTGACTCGCTGAGATCAATCCTGAATCCGGGACCGAGGATGCAGTTTTCGAAGTGGTCTTTTATATCAATTTCGGTTCCAGGCAGTACAATACAATTTCTCAGCGAAATGCCCTGATATAATATGCTTTCATTTTCAATTGCCACATATCCATCCATCTCAAAAGAGTTGCAATTCCCGACAGATGGATGTACATAAACAGTTTCCCCGTTCTTTCTGAGTTCATTGATAACAGCTTTTGCATAAGAAACTGGTTTCCCGATATCATTCCAGGAGCAACCGGTTACATCAAAGGTCCCGATTTTATATCCTTTAATAATAGCGTTTAACCATGTGTCCACAACACTCGAAACGCCTTCGGGCAGAAATTTAAGGAATTCAGGATCATAGACAGCAATCCCGGTAAAGGCCAAATTTCTTAATTCCCCTGATGATGAGTTAAACCCTTTGAAGAAACCTTTTTCATCAACTGCCAGCTTGTTAAACTCAGGGTAATCGTGCACTGCAAAGGTGGCAAGATTATGGGATGAGAGGTGAAAATCCACCAGTTCCTGCAGATTAATATCAGAAATAACGTCCGAATTATGAACAAGAAAAGTGCTCTCTTTGAGAAAATGCCCGGCATTTTTTAACGCACCGCCGGTGCCAAGGACAGGGTTTTCGGGAAAGAGTTGAATAATATGTCTGAAGGGAGAATGGTTTATCCAGTTTTCGATATCTTCTTTCTTGTGGTGAAGGTTTATCCCTATAGTTTGTATTGGTATAAGGGAAATTTTTTCTAGCACTGATTGCAAAACAGGTTTCCCGAGTATTGGAAGGAGCGGCTTGGGAATATGGTTGGTGATCGGTCGCAGCCTTTCCCCAAGGCCGGCAGCCAGGATGAAGGCAAAGAGGTTCATTTGCCCAGTACCATAAGGAAACAGCAAGGCATAGTAATTTCACTCATTCTCGTCCCGATTTCCATCAGGACTCCGAGGCTTTTGCCTCCATATTTTATTAATTTATTCAATGACTATCAGCAAAAGAAACCGCTCAATTACTATGCCCTACTGTTATTTGTAGATCAAATATTTTTTTCTATACTGCTTATTGAATTGTGAACACTCTTCCTGCCACCATTCTTCCATCTTATCAAGTTTTTCACCTTTCTCTATATCTTTTCTTAATCTGTCTGTGCCTGCAAGGATATCAATCGGCATCTTCTCAGTCTCATATTCATATGGTGGCTGCTTCCAGGCAAAATGCTCCGGATAAAGGTAATGGATACTTTTAATGATTGCAACACCAGTTTTAAATGGTTTCAGTCTCTCCCTGTTGATAATATGGATCTGTGCCCCGCCGCACAGTTTGCCGGTATGTTTTTGAAAGGTCGGCTGGAAATACACCGGCCTGAAGATCAGACCGGGAAGTTTGAATCTCAGGAGGTGTGTTGTCAGTTTGTCAGGTTCTATGAACGGAGCTCCGAAAATCTCAAAAGGCCTGGTAGTACCTCTTCCTTCGCTGAGATTCGTGCCCTCAAAAAGACACATGCCGGGATATACAATAGCGCTTTCAGGCGACGGCATGTTCGGAGAGGGCAGCACCCATGGCAATCCGGTTTCATCAAACCAGTTTTTTCTATTCCAGCCCTGCATAGGAATGACATGAAAATCCAGTGAAGGATAAAATTCATTCCTCAGATAATTGCCTATTTCACCGATTGTCATCCCATGCCGTACAGGAAGAGGACGCTGTCCGACAAATGAAGCAAAAGCCATATCTAAAACAGGGCCCTCTGTAAGATGGCCGTTAATGGGGTTAGGCCTGTCGAGGATTATTACGGATTTGTTCATTTCCATGCATGCCTGCATGCAGAGTTCCATTGTCCATATAAATGTATAATAACGTGAGCCAATATCCTGCATATCTATTGCAAGTACATCAATGTCTTGCAGCATGGATGGTTCAGGCTTACGGCTATGACCATAGAGGCTGAATACGGGAAGTCCTGTCTTTGTGTCACGAAAACCTTCCCATTCAATCATGTTGTCCTGTGTCTCACCAAGGATGCCATGCTGTGGGCCGAAGAGCGCCTTTAATTTAAATTTATTGGATTTGAAAAACGGGGGGACAGCGTGTTCGAGATTCTTATTAACAGATGCGGGATGAACAAGGAGACCGACCCGTGAGCCTTTTAATTTTTTTGGCCAGTTTTTTTCAAATAAATCCAATCCAACCCGAATTTGCAGATTAGTCATTTTCTTCAATTATATAACTTACTTTAATGTCCATGTCTTTTCGCAGGGAGTGATGAACAGAGCAATATTTTTTCTGAGAAAGTGAGATTGCCCTGTCAAGCTTTTTGGGGGTGATGCCTTTGCCTGCAATTCGGATTTTCATATCAACGCCCCTGAAATATTTCGGCGGCACAGGGTTTCTCTCTCCGATGGTTTCGATCTCGAATTTTGTTATCTCAACCTTCATCTTCTTCATAAACAGAACTACATCTATGGCCAGACAACCCGGCAAACTCATCAAAAGGCTGTCAGTAGGGATACATCCTTCCTTTGCCTCAGCATCAAAATCAATTGCATAACCGCGAATTCTTGCAGTAAAGACAAGATCTTTTTCCCAGGTTAAAATTCCCTTACTTACATTACCTGCTTTTTCTTTGTATCCCTCAGAAGATAATATTTTTTCTAAACTTGTGACAGAACCTTCAACTTCTTTTTCTTCCATACCATTAATTCTCCTTTTATAATTTGAAAAATCAGATTATATGCACACCTATTATAACGGACAACATAAGACTTTGTTCCCATCACGACGGGGTGTATTTTATATTTTGTCTGTGTGCCTGTATTATCCTCCTGTAAATGTAAACATTGTTCTCATTATCTCTAAATTTATCTTACCGAAAATTATCTTGCCAACTTAAATTTATAAATAGAAGTAATCTATAAATAGAAAATTTAGATATAATTTTTTATAAAAAAAGCTATATAAAAAAAGCTATTGACTTTTTTGATTGAGTGTGATAATTTTTCTAACCAGTAAATAGGAATAAGGTTTTTTTGAAGGTTCATCAAGCTGGGGTTAAAGGAAGATTTTTCTTAGTGACATTATAACATAATAACAGATCAATATATTTAATATCCAAAATATAGCTAAAGATGAAAAGGAAGGTGAACGCTATATGAGTGAATCAGCAAGTTGGAATTGGGATACAGGAGAAAAATTAGTTGCAAATATAAATGATTGGAAAAAGAAGTTTATCGACCTACGTGAATTAACCCCCTCTGATGACGGTGAGAAAATAGCTGCTGTAGTCCAGCCGGAAAAAGGAAAGTTTACTACCTGTCTAACCGGAGACGTCTGGGAAGAGAAGTTTGAGAGAGTATACTCGCTTAAATTCAAACCTGACAATCAGCTTATATCTTTAACATATAGAGATTATGTATATGCTTTAGCTGTTGATCATGAGATGTGGGAGGAAACATTCGATTTTATATGGAATCTTACCTTAACCCAGGATGGCAAAGGTATTGCCGTGAACATCAAACGGGATCCACAACTTGGAGCTGCATTAAATGGGCAAGTGTGGGAGAACCTGTATATAGATGCAAGACATCTTGCTGTAAGCCCGGATGGAACAAAGACGGCATCTTGTATTCAGATCCAACCTATGAAAACTTTAGATATTTTTACCTACCAGAAAGGTATCTGGACTGTTGCAGTGGATGGAACTCCTTGGGAGAAGAAATTCTGGAGTATTTGGGGACCTGTATTTAGCCCTGATAGTAATCATGTTGCTGCATGTGTCAGGACAGGCTTTGCTCAATACAATATTGCCGTAGATGGAAATACATGGGAAGGGCCATTTGGATTAGTATGGGAACCAATCTTTAAACCAAACACCAATGATGTTGTTGCTCCTATTAGAACACCTAAAGGAACTACACTCGCAATGAACGGAAAGCCAATCTGGGGGTATTTCTTTAATGCATGGCGTCAGATATTCAGTCCCGATGGCCAGAAGTTAGCTGCGGTGGTAGTCCCTTCATTTTCTCGATGGACTATCGCGGTTGATGGCACCCCCTGGAGTACTACATTCAGCGATGCGGTTCTTTCCCCTGTCTTTAGTCTAAACAGCAAGAGGGTAGCAGCAGTAGTAAAGGATAGTAAAAGATGGGCAGTTGCTGTAGATGGCAACCCATGGACTGAGAAATTCGATAATGTATGGGATCCTATTTTCAGCCCTGATAGCAATACAGTTGTAGCCAAGGCTGAGAGGAATGGTAAATTTTACATTGTTGTTGACGGCAAGGTGAGTAAGAAAGGATATGAATCTCTCTGGAATCCTGTTTTCAGCCCAGATGGGAAGAATTTATTGTTGAGATGTGTAGATAATGGGAAATATTATCGGAAAGTAATCCCAATAAATGAACTATAATGCAGGAGTAAAACATGTTAGATTTTATTAGAGATTTATCATTATATAATTTTGTAAGAGGTCCTTTAGTCTGGATTGCTTTTTTAATATTTATCGGAGGAAGTATTTACAAAGTCCGTGGAATGATTTTGCTGGCAAAGAAAGAGAAGGTTGTCCAACCTTATATGAGTTTCAAATTAAGTTTGCGTTCCATTCTGCATTGGGTATTTCCATTTGCCAGTGTTAACTGGAGAAGTCGCTGGGTCATTAGCACAGCAACCTTTCTTTTCCATGTTGGTCTTGTAATTCTTCCCATATTTCTCCTTGCACACAATGTTCTCATATATGAATCCTGGGGGATAAGCTGGTGGACTGTTTCTGAAGGATTCGCAGACATCATGACCATGATTGTTATTGCGTGTTGTGGTTTCTTTTTTGTGAGAAGGATTTTTGCCCCTGAGGTAAGGTTTGTTACATTCGCAGATGATTATCTTATACTTGCGATTGCGTTTTTACCTTTTATCACCGGTTTTTTAGCTTATCATCAGTGGCTTCTCCCTCATAAAATCATGGTGATACTCCATATGATTTTTGGCTCGCTTATGTTAATAGCTATTCCCTTTACAAGGCTTGGCCATATGCTTTACTTCTTCCTCACAAGAGCGTATATGGGTTCCGATCAAGGGTATCGTCATTCACAGGACTGGTAAATTAAACTATGGAGGATTCTATAGATGGCTGAAGCAAGTGTCAAAGAAAGTACTAAAACAGAAGATTGGGTAAAGTTAAATCGAAAACCTGTCGCTGATCCGGGTTTTGATGAAACTGTAAAAAATCTTACAACGGAGAAGATAGAAAAAGCAGTAAATGCTGTTTTAAATATTGGGAAAAACGGAGCCCGTTTCATGGCACCTCTGGAGACCTGTATTCACTGTGCACTCTGTTCGAATGCATGCCACTGGTACCTTTCACATGATAAAGACCCCACTTATGCACCTGTAGCCAAAGTTAAAATGACCCTATGGGAGCTGATCAAGAGAAAGGGGAAGGTAAGCCCTGAATTCATGAAACAGGTTGCAAGGATCGTCTTTTGTGAGTGCAATCTCTGCCGCCGCTGCAGCATGTATTGCCCTTTTGGGTTAGATATTGCGTTCCAATTGGGGATGGTCCGCCGTATGTGTTTTATTCTCGGATTAGTTCCCCAAAATATACTGGATCAGACTCATAGCCTTTCAGCTACCTTAACCCAGTTATGGATTACCCAGGGTGACTGGATCGATACCATGCAGTGGCAGGAGGAGGAGGTAAGGGGGGAGATCAAGAATGTCCGGATTCCTATTGATAAGGAAGGGGCAGAGGTAATGTGGTGTCCTCTGGGAACAGAACCGAAAGTGGCAACCTATCATATTGCCCGCACAGCAAAAATCATGAATGTTGCGGGGATTGACTGGACTGTAGCTGCCCAGGATGGATGGGACAGTGCAAATATGGGGATGTTCATTCGTGACATGGAGACGATGCAGAGGGTAGTACGGGGGATTTATGACAATGCCATGAGGTTAAAGATAAAACGAATAGTGCTCACTGAGTGAGGGCATCCTTTAAATGCCACATGTTATGTGGCACCGCCTCTCATGGGATGGAAGGAAAGCCCAATAGAGACATTGCATCCGATTGAATTTTACTATGAGCTTGTCAGTACAGGGAGGATAAAGATAGCGAGAAAGATCAAGGGGCCAGTTACCATTCAGGACCCCTGTAACCTTGTCAGGTTGAGAGGTAGAGGTGAGATGCTCCGGTACCTTGTAAACGAGACATTTGAAGGGCCCATTATAGAAATGCAGCCGAACCGCGGACATAATTATTGCTGTAACGGTGGTGGAGGTGGAAATGCCATTGGCCCGCCATGGAAGGCTAACAGATGTGAGGGAGCCCGGATAAAGGCTGAGCAAATTATAGCTACAGGGTGTCATAACATTTGCTCCCCATGCCATAACTGTTATACCAGTATCAATGACGTACTAAAGTTTTACAATATAGAAGGTCATGCGATGTTTATGGATGAAATCTTAGCCGAAACAATGGAAGTTCCTGAGGAATTTAAACCATGAGAATAAACCGGGAAGGGATAAGAAGATGAATAGAAAATTAATTTTCTTTTTGGTAAGTATAGCTTATCTCATTTTGATTAGTTACGGATTATACTCAGTCTACACTGTAGAAGCTACCTTACGTGTGAAAGAACCTCCAAAGATTAAACCCGAAAATAAGATTGCTATCGCCCGCACGGAAATCTTCGGTAAGTTAGAACGGCCTCAGGTAATCTTTAACCACGGCAAACATGAGGAAGCCTATAAGACAGAAGGCTGTACTGCCTGCCATCCTGAAAAAGACGGTCAAGTGATATTCGATTTCCCAATGAATCTCAAGAAAAGGGATAAAACCTCTGTCATGAACGCTTACCATGATGCATGTATTGAGTGTCATAAGAAGAGTGCAAAAAAAGAGAAAACAGGACCGGTAAACTGTGGGGACTGCCACAAGGAGCAGGAAAGAGACCTAATTGTTAAACATCCTAAGGCTGAGTTTGATTTCTACGTCCATGACAAACATGTTAAGAAACTAAAAGAAAAGTTAGGTAAGGACGATTGTGGTTTGTGTCATCATTCATATGACATAGAAGAGGAGGATGAAGCCTTACGATTGGTATATGAACCCGGCACCGAGGAATCCTGCTATTACTGTCATGATCTTGAAAAGAAAAGAGGGCCGGAATTAAAAGCAATACAAAATGCCGCAGCGCAAAAAGGACTTTCGATGAGAAGGGCCTCTCACCAGCAATGCCTTAATTGTCATTTAAAGTATCAGGATGAATATCTCAAAAAGGGTGATAAGGAAGCAGTTCCTACTGACTGCAGCAAATGCCATACAGGAAAATATAAAACAGTTGCAGAACTCGAGAAGGTTCCCCGCCCTGATCGCGATCAGAAAGACAAGCCATTTATAAATATAGAGAATTCAAAAATGAAGGGAGTTACTTTTGATCACAAAACTCATGAAACTTATTCCAGGACCTGTCGTTCCTGTCACCATGAAACGCTGAATGCCTGCAATACATGCCATAGCCTGACCGGAAAACCTGAGGGCAATGGCATTAATATAGCCGCTGCATACCATCATGCATTTTCTGAACATAGCTGCGCAGGCTGCCATAATAAAAAGAAAGAAGATAAGAAATGCGCTGGATGCCATCATCTCATCCCTGCGATGGATTTGGAAACAATGAACCCAAAAAAAGAAACCTGTGCCATCTGTCACACCGGTAAGAAAGACCAGCTTCCTATGCCCAAACCTCTGTCAACCGCCGGACTCAACCAGCAAAAAGTGAAGAAAGAGGTGGAGATAAAAATTCTGGAAAAAGAATTCGAACCTTCGAAGTTCCCGCACATGGACATTATCAATGAACTGGTTAAAATTTCAAACGACAGCAAAATGGCGACTTACTTCCATAGAAATCTTCAAACTCTTTGTGAAGGATGTCACCATCGGAGCGCTGCTGAAGCCGAGGCACAGAAGGATACCCCGCCGAATTGCAAGAATTGTCATATGACTGCATATGACAGGCAGAATCTTAACAAAACGACATTACTGTCGGCTTACCATCGTCAGTGTTTGGGTTGTCATGAAAAGATGGAGCTCGAAAAAGGTCGAAAATGCACAGAATGTCATAAAGCAAAGCCGGGAGATTCTCAAAAGATTATTACCATGAGGAATGAGAAGGTCGTAAAGCAGAATACCAGCATAATAATAAATGAGTGGAGACCGGAATAATACACACAACTACATGAAGAAAGGTTAATGAATAGAGAGGAGCAAGGATGGACAGAAGGAATTTTCTAAAGATATTAGGCTCAGGCGTTGCAGGCGCTGCAACCGGAAACCTTCTTACGCCGGGAAGAACTCTTGCCAAGGAGACTCCCTCTGCAAAAGAATTTTATGGCATTCTCGTCGATACGACCCGTTGTATCGGTTGTCGCCGTTGTGAACTCGGCTGTGCTGAAGTGAATGGCCTGCCGGTTCCTGACATATCTGAATCAAAAAATGAGAATCTGCTGAAGACAATACGAAAAACATCCGATACCCAATATACGATTATTAACCGTTACGAGACGGAAAAGGGGAAGATTTTCGTTCCGAAGAGATGCATGCATTGCAATCAACCCGGATGTGTGGCTGCATGTCTCGTTAAAGCTATGAGAAAACGACCGTCAGGTCAAGTTACCTGGGACTTGAATTGTATCGGCTGCAGGCTCTGCATGATTTCTTGTCCCTTTGACATTCCCAAATTTGAATATAATAAAGCAATTCCGAGGATTCAGAAATGCAATTTATGCTATGACAGATACAACAATGGTGTGCTCCCTGCTTGTGTTGAAGTCTGTCCGACACAGGCATTGATGTTCGGCTCAAGGAAGCAGATTCTGGAAGAAGGGAAGAGGAGAATTGCTGCAAATCCTGATAAGTATATTGAACATATTTATGGAGAATATGAAGTAGGCGGCACATCACACCTGTATCTTTCATCCGTACCTTTTGAGCAGATAGGCTTCCGGAAAGACCTTGGAACTGTTGCATATCCTAAGTACAGCACCGGTTTCCTCTATGCTGTTCCCTTCATTTTCGTGCTCTGGCCGATAGTAATGCTCGGCATCAACCGTGCGACGAAAAAGAGTAAGGAAGATGAAGAACATCATGAAGAAAAAGAGAAACATTAGGAGAAAGGAAGAGGATAAAGAATGGCTGGAGAAAAGTTAGAAACTGTAGAAATTGTTAAAGAAAAAGGCGAAAGCCCAAATATAAAAAATCTTGGAGATTTTTGGAACTTCCTGAAAAAGGAGTTAGTACCGAGAGGCCATATTGCGACACCTTTCAACATCATCTCTCTTCCCATAATGCTCCTCGGGTATGTGTTTATTGTTCTCCGTCTTGCATATGGTCTTGGGAAGCCCGTAACAAACCTCAATCAAGAATACCCATGGGGACTCTGGATTGGATTTGATGTCGTAACAGGCGTTGCCTTTGCGGGTGGAGCATATGTCCTGTGTTTCATTGTATATGTCCTTAGAGCGGAAAAATACCATCCTATCATTAGGGCAACGGTTCTCAATGGTTTCCTCGCATACCTTTTCTATGCCGGTGCAATTGTCCTCGATATCGGACGATGGTGGAACATCTATAATCCGATGATCGGCAATAATTTCGGTGTTAATGCGGTCATGTTCCTCGTTGCCTGGCACTTCTTCCTTTACATGCTGGCAGCGCTTGTTGAATTCTCTCCTACAATTGCAGAATGGCTCGGGATGAAGCGACTGAGAAAAATACTCGGCGCCATGACTCTCGGAGCAGTAATATTCGGTATCACGCTTTCGACACTCCACCAGTCAGGTCTCGGTGCACTAATGATGATGGCGAAAAGTAAAATTCATCCTTTATGGTATACGGATTTTATCCCGATCCTTTACTTTGTTTCCAGTATCTTTGCAGGACTTTCGTTGGTAATATTCGAAGGGTCGATCAGCCATAAAGTATTTGGTCATCAGTTGGATGAGGCACATCATAAACACTACGATGATATTCTTGTAGGCCTGGCCCGTATATGTGCCGTTACGATGTTCGGGTATCTCTTCCTGAAAGCTATTCTCCTTGTGCATGAACACGCCGTGCCGTATTTAAATAGCGCGATGGGTTTCTGGTATCTCTTCGAGGTAATCGGGTTTATTCTTATACCATGCCTTATGTTCATAAGCGGTGCACAGCAGAAAAACACTGCTACAATAAAATTCGCCGCAATACTCACAATGGTTGGAATAATCCTTAACAGGTTAAACTATACGTTTATCGTTTATAACTGGTATGTACCTTTAAGCGAAAAATACTGGCCGGCACCGATGGAGTTAATAATAACGGCTTCCATAATACTAACAGAGGTCTGGGTATTTAGGTGGATGGTAAACAGAATGCCGGTGCTCAGGAAACCACCTGCATGGGCAATTGAGAAACATTAAAAATAAGAGCTGATAGTGGAGGTAGCATAATGGAAGAGCTTTTTACCTATTATGATATGTTTGCGACAAAGGGCGTTGAATATCTGATTATCCTTGCTTTCCTTATAGTTATCCTTGCGTTCTGGAAGTTTGTTAACATGAAGCCTCATTAAATGCTGTTAAGAAAAGAGAGCCGAGCTGCCAAAGGATAACTTACTGGCTGGCTCGGCTTTTATATTTTTGGATGGTATAATATTAGATATAAATTATGAAAAAACTGAATTGCTGGGAATTCAAAAAATGCGGCAGGGAACCCGGCGGCGCAAAAGTAGCTGAATTAGGTGTCTGCCCTGCTGCACTTGAAGATAAATAACATGGAGTTAATCATGGTGTAAACTCAGGGAGAATCTGCTGGTTAGTGCCAGGTACATTGTGTGATATAAAGATGAAGGGAAAGCGCCTTAAGAAGCAATGGGAATGTTCACAATGTATGGTTTTTCAGGTTATCAGAGAAGAAGAAGGCGATAATTTTGTCTATCATATCGGTTAACCCGAAAAATGCATTTGGATAAAACCACAGAGTTCACAGAGGTATTTTGAACTTTTAAAAGACATTTAATTTCAAGCAATTCTCTGTGTGCTCATGTTATTTTTTTAAAGCAATTAAGACTCAATCTTGCATAAAATAGTGCACAGAGGAAATTATAAAAACTGATAGTTTCTCTTTTATTATCAATATAATCCTCCGTGTTTTCTGTGGTTAATTGCATTATTCGGATTAATGTCCTTTCCTTATCCGGCTCTTTTTCTGTTGTATTGCTTTTCTCAACATTTCCACTGAAGGGATATTCGAGAGCTTTCCAGCCTCGTCTCTGAATAACCTTCAGGAAAAACCTGTAACATTTGCGAGTTGAATGTCTTCGCTATTAATGAGAACAGAGGGAGAGCCACGAAGTCCCAGGGAGCCTGCTTTCTCATCGTCGATTCGATAGAAATTCACTTCAGCCTCTAAGCCCTCGAGCTCCAACGCCTGATATATATTTATTTTCAGACTATCTTCAGCGCCGCATGTTAATGACAGATAACAATCGATTCTCAAGTACGTCTCCCCTATTAAATAGTGTCTAAAAGATAACCCAGGGTTATTATGGTTACGTTCATTATACCAGAATATGTCCGTTATTCTGAGGGAGATTCAGGAATGGCTCTTTTCAGTCTTGTTGTCCCGCCGTCAAGGCAGGATAATGAGACCCTATCAGCAACCGCAGGCAAATATCGGGGCGGTTGTAGGTACTTTGCCCTTGAGTGCGTCAGCATAGTGTGCAAAGGTCATTGGTCTGCCTGTGCTCAGTAATTCGGCGTCGATTACCTCGCCGATAAAGACTGTATGCATCTCACAGTCAATAGTGTTGACTACCCGACATTCGAGATAGCCAATAGTGTTCTCCAAAACTATAGGAGCGCCCGAAGAACCGATTTTGTATCGTATTATTAATAAAAATATCAACTAACTAATAAGGCTCTTGCAAAAGTCCTAAATTGTCATTCCGAACGAATGTGAGGAATCTTATACCTTATTGATTATAAAAGATTTCTCGTTTCACTCGAAATGACAAATTGGCCTGTTTTAGGACTTTTGCAAGAGCCTCTAATCTAATAATTAAAAAAAATAATATTATGATTAAAAAGTATTTTGCGTTTTTTGGATTAACCCTTTTTTGATGCTGTGCATCTCAATGTTGTTTTATGCTAAAATTATGTAATTTTTTTAAAAGGAGTAATAAGGGTTTATGAAAATGTCCGGAGCCGAGATCTTTATTGAAAGTTTAAAGAGAGAAGGTGTTAAACATATTTTTGGATATCCTGGAGGTGTGATCCTCAATATCTTTGACCTGCTTTATGAAGACAAAGATATACAGTTAATTCTTACCAGACACGAGCAGGGCGCAGTCCATGCGGCTGATGGTTATGCCCGCTCTACAGGGAAAGCGGGCGTCGTGCTGGTGACTTCAGGTCCAGGCGCTACCAATACCATTACCGGACTTGCTACAGCATCTATGGATTCAATCCCTCTTGTTGTTTTTTCAGGGCAGGTTCCGACTATGCTCATTGGAAATGATGCTTTCCAGGAAGCTGATATTGTGGGCATTTCCAGACCCTGTACAAAATATAATTTTCTTGCAAAAGATGTAAAAGACATTTCAAAGATTGTCAGAGAATCTTTTCATATCGCAACCACAGGACGTCCGGGGCCGGTGCTCATTGACCTTCCCAAGGATGTAACATCAGCCAAGGCAGAGTTCACCTGGCCGGAAATCAAGATAAGGAGCTATCATCCAACGCTTGAGGGCAACAAGTGGATGATCAACCAGGCAGCACAGTTAATCTCCAAGTCAAAGAAGGCCCTCATTGTTGCAGGCGGCGGCGTCATACTATCGGGAGCGCACAGGGAGCTAAAGGAACTTGCTGAAATAGCGAACATACCTGTCACTATGACTCTCATGGGATTGGGAGGATTCCCCGGCACCCATTCACTTTCCCTCGGAATGCCGGGAATGCATGGGACATATTATGCCAATAAATCCATTCAGGAATGTGATCTGCTCATTGCAATAGGTATGCGCTTTGACGACAGAGTGACCGGGAAGCTTGATGCCTTTGCACCCAATGCAAAAATTGTCCATGTTGATATTGATCCGACTTCGATAAAGAAAAACGTGCGTGTCGATGTCCCCATCGTCGGTGATGTGAAAAAGGTGCTGACAGTTTTGAACAGGGTATTGAAGGAAGATATCAAAGAGCAGTGGGAAGAAGTCCGGAAGGCCTGGCTGAAGCAGATAGAGGCCTGGAAGCAGGAAAGGCCCATGAGCTACACATACGACGAAGAAGTAATAAAGCCCCAGTTTGTGGTCGAAAAGATTTTTGAACTTACCAGGGGAGATGCAATAATTTCTACCGAAGTCGGTCAGAACCAGATGTGGGCAGCCCAGTTCTATAAATTCGATAAACCCAGAATGTGGCTGACATCGGGAGGACTGGGTACCATGGGATATGGTTTCCCTGCTGCTATCGGCGCTCAGATTGCTCATCCGAACAAGCTGGTTATTGATATCGCCGGTGACGGCAGCATACAGATGAATATTCAGGAGCTTGCAACTGCGGTCATTAACAAGCTGCCGGTAAAGGTTGCGATACTCAATAACCGTTATCTCGGGATGGTGCGTCAGTGGCAGGAACTCTTCTTCGGGGAGCGCTATTCACATACCCATCTTGAAGTGGTCCCGGATTTTGTGAAACTGGCGGAAGCATATGGCGCAATAGGTCTGAGGGCTACGAAACCGAGTGAGGTTGAACCTGTCCTGAAAGAGGCTTTTAAGATAAAGAAGACGGTATTTATGGATTTTGTTGTTTACTGGAAGGAGAAAGTTTACCCAATGGTGCCTGCGGGCGCGCCGATCGATCAGATGCTCTTTGAGGAGAAGAAAGAGAAGGAAGAAAAGAAACTAAAGGCGGTGAAATAGATGAGACATACAATATCACTCCTTGTGGAAAATAAATTTGGCGTCCTTTCCCGGATATCCGGGCTTTTCAGCGGCAGAGGATATAATATAGAAAGTCTTTCGGTTGGTGAGACCATTGATCCTCTGATATCAAACATGACAATCGTTACAAGCGGCGATGATCAGATAATAGAACAGATAACAAAGCAGCTCAATAAGCTTATTGACGTCATAAAGGTTGTTGATATAACCGAGCTTGACCATGTCGAAAGAGAGATGGTCCTGATTAAAGTCGCACCGAGGCAGCAGGATAAGGCAGAGGTTCTCAGGATTGCCGAGATATTCAGGGGCAGGGTTGTGGATTCAAGCCAGAAAACATACACCATTGAGATCACCGGCG
>VGWX01000057.1 GCA_016873615.1 Nitrospira sp.
CCAAACAGACATTCCCTGTTTTGTCTGCATACCGTTACAAAATATGCCCCTGCTTGTGAATAATCATAACCTTTCAGACGTATCGTTCGCCGATGGTGTTTCTCTGGATTATATGTCATGTCCCTTCTGTCGACCTCCTTAAGCCTGCCTATTAAATCAGACTTCTATTTGTGCCAGTATGTCTCAATTATTTCAATAGGCTGATTTTGTTTCTTTGTAGGTGTATCGCGCATCCGGACAAAACTGTCCGAGGTGTGAAGTGCTCAGTATGTCTGTTGGGTCGAATTTGGATGAGATATTCTGACTCATCCATTTATAGAGTGATGTGAGTCAGCTTTTCTGCTTCTTCTTTAAATCTAAATATGAAAGCCTCTTCTTTGAGTCAAATCGCTCAACAGCGTACCTGAGCATGGTTCTCGGCATAACTGCAGCGTACTTTCTCAAGAATATTTCTTCTTTCTGCTGGTCTCTTTTCCCTATCTCCCGCAGCATCCAGCCTGCTGCCTTATGTATAAGATCATGCCTGTCGTGCAGGAGCAATTCAGAGACAAGAAAGGTATCATCAAACTGGTCTGCCTTTATAAAGGCAAAGGTGGAGATTACTGCGATTCGCCTTTCCCAGAGGTTTTCAGATTGTGCCAGGCGGTACAGGATCGACCTATCCCTTTTTAACAGATAATCTCCTATAATATTCGGCGCAGAGAGGTCAACCAGATCCCAGTTGTTTATATATTGTGTATTCTTCAGATACAAATTGAAGATATTTCGTTTCTCTGTTTCGTCTGCGCTTCTGTATCTGCCAATAAGAATGAGCAGGGCAATAAGCCTGTATTCGTGTATCCTGTTCGAAAGAAGCTTATGGAGATCTTTGAGAGGGAGATCAGAGTATTTTTTTGCGATTTTTCTCTGCTCCGGAACAGATATGCCGAGAAAAATGTCCCCTTCACCGTATTGTCCCTTTCCTGTCTTGAAAAAGCCTGAGAGTATCTTTGCTTTTTCAGGGTTCCTCAACCTCTGAATATCTTCTCTTATATTATTTGACACCGGTCTTTTATCCCCCTTTACACTTATAATATATAAGCTATATTATTTTAGAAAAGGAAAGGAGAAGAAAATGAGAATCATTATATTTCTGATAGCAATAGCATATGCAATAATATCCATACCATCAGCTTATTCTGCAGAGAGTAAGGACATCGCTCTTCCAAAACGTCCTGCAGTTGTAAAGGTCGATCTGGTTGCTGCACTCGAACAGCGCAAGACGGTCAGAGAATACACTTCAAAGAAGATCTCTCTCGAAGACCTGTCCTCTATCCTCTGGGCTGCCAATGGAATAAACCGTCCCGACGGCAAACGCACCGCACCTTCTGCTTATGGCAAACAGTATATTGATATCTATGTTGTGACTGATACAGGCAGTTATTTGTATGATGCAACGGGCCATCAGTTGAAATTGATCCTGAATGCAAATGTAAAAAGCAAGATGTCCGGACAGGGTCATGTCGCTAGTGCCTCGCATATCCTCGTGCTTATGGCGGATACGGAAAATATCCCGGGCCTGTACTCAGGGAAAGAATGCAAGCTGAACTGGGCTCACTCAACAGCAGGAGGAATTGCCCAGAATGTACACCTGATGTCAGCGGCTAAAGGCATCGGGACGTGTCTCGTAGCAGGGATTAAAGACGAAGATATCAAAAAATCACTTGGTCTTTCGAAAAATATGGTGCCACTATATGTTATGCCACTTGGATATGAGAAAAAATAAACGCATCTGAGAAAATTAAGGAGAAAATGATGGACAGGAGGAAATTTCTCAAAACAGCTGCAGTAACCGGATGCGGACTGCTCATCGGTGAAGCATTAAATTATGGCACCTCCCCATCTGAAGCAGCGGAAAAGTACGACCTTGCTGTTGCGCACGGGGCAGGAAAGTCACCGTCTGAGATAACAAAGAGCGCAATCAACGCTATCGGAGGCATGAAAAGGTTTGTGTCACGTGGTGATATTGTGGTTGTCAAACCGAACATCGGGTGGGACAGGCTGCCTGAGCAGGCTGCCAACACAAATCCTGAAGTTGTTGCTGCGGTCGTAAAGCTCTGTTTTGAAGCAGGCGCAAAAAAGGTAAAGGTTTTCGATAGGACCTGCAATGACCCGCGCAGGTGTTACAAGCAGAGCGGTATTGAAGATGCTGTGTCGTCCCTTGGCGCAGAGGTCAGCTTCATTGACGAACGAAGATTCAGGGACATTTCGATAAAAGGGCAGGTCTTAAAATCCTGGCCTCTCTACAGGGATATTTTTGAAGCAGATAAGATCATCAATGCCCCGGTTGCAAAACACCATGGTCTTGCAAAACTGACCATGGCTATGAAGAACTGGATGGGTGTAATGGGCGGACAGAGGGGAAGTATTCATCAGAAGATCGGTGAAAGCCTTGCCGACCTCTGTCTGGTAATCAAGCCGTCTCTCACAGTCCTTGACGCAGTGCGTATTCTCACTGCAAACGGACCGCAGGGCGGGGACCTGAAGGATGTTAAGAGGCTTGATACAGTGATTGCCGGTGTGGATCAGGTTGCTATAGATTCCTATGGCGCTACCCTGTTTGGAATGAAAGGGTCTGACCTTTCCTATGTTAAGGCCGGCAATGCAATGGGGATAGGCAGCATGGATATTTCACGGCTGAAGATAAACAGACTGAATGTCTAAGCAAGTTCTGCGGAAGATCTCACAGGGTCTTTTCCTGCTGCTCTTTATTTTTCTCTTTATCCAGACAGAGTCGAAGGGACATGATACACTCGGTTATCCTGTCAGGCTCTTCCTTGACTTCGATCCCCTGATTTTCCTCACAACACTGTTCGCCTCAAGAGGCGGTCAGATACCTGCAGGATTCTTCCTCTCTCTTATCACAATCCTTGTAACTATTGTGCTTGGAAGGGTATTCTGCGGCTGGGTCTGTCCCCTTGGAACTCTCAATACCATTGTTGGTTCACTCAGAAGACGACATTCCAATCCTCCGGATGCAAAGTGGCACAGGGCAAAGTATTACATCCTTATCATGCTTCTTGTATCCTCTGTTTTCACACTTCAGATTGCAGGGATCATGGACCCCATATCTCTCATTATCAGGTCGTTTTCCCTGAGCATCTATCCGTTAGCGGACAACGGGATCAGAGTCTTGTTTGACACAATATATCATACAAACATATCCGGGCTCGTTGGTGTTTCAGAAGCTTTTTACGGTTTGCTGAAAAAGAGTCTGCTCGCCTTCCAGCCGCTTTTCTATCTTCAGGCTGTGTTCATCGGATTGATATTTTTTTTGATCCTCGGCATGAACCTGATCGAGAAAAGATTCTGGTGCAAATACCTCTGCCCGCTCGGCGCCTTGCTTGGTCTATGTTCCCGTTTCTCTGTCCTGAAGAGGGAAACAAGCGAGGGATGCACCGGCTGCGGTACTTGTGCCGATGCCTGTCAGGCTGGTGCAATATCCCAGAATAATGAAACCTGGAGCAATTCGGAATGTCTTGTCTGCTTCTCATGTGACGACATCTGTCCCCAGACCGCTGTCAGTTTCGGATTTGGCAGGCATAAGAAGCAGGCCATGAATCTTGGAAGGAGAGAGGTGATGGCCTCAATGCTGTCGGGCGTTCTTGCCGTACCCTTGCTCAGGTCAACTCCCCTGTCAAAACCTGCTTATTCTAATCCTGATGTACTGAGACCACCCGGCGCGCTTGATGAAAAAGAGTTCCTCAAAAGATGTGTTAAATGCGGTGAGTGCATGAAGGTCTGCATAACAAACGGCCTTCAGCCTACGTTCCTCGAGGCAGGCCTTGAAGGAATATGGTCTCCGCGTGTTATACCGAGGATCGGTCACTGCGAATACCGGTGTACCCTATGCGGACAGGTCTGTCCGTCCGGTGCAATCAGGAGAATGCCGATCGAGGAAAAAACAAAAGTCGTTATAGGCATTGCCATGATAGACAAGGGAAGATGTCTTCCTTATGCTCACGCAGTGCCCTGTATCGTTTGTGAGGAGATGTGCCCGACTTCCCCAAAGGCCATATGGTTAGAAGAAACTGTTGTGCGTGGGAGAGACGGAAAAGAATTGATTGTTCAGCAGCCTCACATTGACCTCGATCTCTGCATCGGTTGCGGTATCTGCGAAGCGAAATGCCCGGTCGGAAACCGGGCAGCTGTTTATGTTACAAACATCGGCGAATCACGTTCTAAGGCCAACCAGTTGCTCCTCTAACATAGCCTTCATAATGAAAAAACTTATTCTGTAACTCTTAGTGTAGTCAAGATTATCACCGTTTGCGCTCTTCTGCAACTTCAGTTTGACAATTGCCGCAATGCTCCCGACCGAATGGGAAAAAAAACTTGTGGACATGAATGTCCGAAGACTGGAAGACAACGACCTCCTCTGGGCAGACTATGTCTTTATTAGCGCCATGTCGATCCAGAATGAATCGGTGAAAACTGTTCTTAACAGATGCAGGGCCATAGGCGTAAAGGTTGTAGCCGGAGGACCACTCTTTACTCAGGATCGCGAAGAGTTTAGCGATGTGGACTATCTGGTACTCGATGAGGCGGAGATTACTCTCCCGCTTTTTCTCGACGATTTACAGGAAGGACGGCCTGATCATATCTATACATCTGATAAATGGGCTGATGTGACAACCACACCCGTTCCCTTTTGGGATCTCATAAACATGAAACACTATGCCTCTATGAACATTCAGTATTCAAGGGGTTGCCCCTTTGATTGTGAATTCTGCAATATAACTTCGCTCTACGGACGTGTTCCCAGGACCAAGAGCAGCGATCAGGTAATCACGGAACTGGAGGAACTCTACACCCACGGCTGGAGGGGAGGGGTATTCTTTGTTGACGACAATTTTATCGGGAACAAAATAAAGTTAAAGACAGATATATTGCCCGCCATCATACAGTGGATGAAAAAAAGACATTATCCATTCTCAATTATAACCGAGGCATCCATTAACCTTGCGGATGATGAGGACCTTATGAGAATGATGGTGCAGGCGCAGTTCGACACTGTCTTTGTCGGTATCGAATCGCCCAACGAGGAAAGCTTGCATGAATGTTCGAAAATACCGAACAAGAACCGCGACCTGATAGCAAGTGTCAGGAAGATACAGAGTTTCGGGATGGAGGTGCAGGCCGGTTTTATAGTGGGATTTGATAAAGATCCCGTCTCGATATTTGAAAGGATGATAGGATTCATCCAGGAAAGCAGGATCGCGACAGCAATGGTAGGTCTCCTGAATGCGCCCCGCGGGACAAAACTCTACATGCGATTGCTTGGGGAAAACAGACTGGTGAAGTCTGTAACCGGGGACAACACTGACTTTTCGATGAACTTCATTCCGAAGATGAGCTACGAAGCGCTCATCAGCGGCTATAAGAAGATCATCGAAACCATTTATTCTCCGAAGTATTACTACGCCAGGGTTAAACAGTTTATGAGGGATTATCAGCCGGCACAGAAAAAGATTTTCCATGCACGGTGGAGCCATTTAAAGGCAGGGATGAAGTCCGTATTTATACTTGGGTTAATAGGGAAGGAGCGTTTCTATTACTGGAGACTCTTCTTTTGGTCTCTTTTCAGGCGGCCCAGGCTCTTTCCTCTGGCGATAACTTTATCGATTTATGGTTATCATTTCCGGAAAGTATTCGAACAGCACTTCCGGATGATAGAGAGAAAAGATACTCCCGATCTGTCTCATCTATAAACCCTGCTTTCTTTTCGTTTCCCATGCTCGTGATTCGGAAAGGTTTATTTTGAAGAAGGCAGCGAAAACCAAAACGCTTTTACCCGCTTAGATGCAAGAATAAGACAGCCGGTCAACCGGCTGGAGATATATAAGAAGAGCTTACTGGATAAGTTCAGCGGGAGGCCGGAAAAGGATATCATCCAGTTACCTGAGAGTGATTTCAGCCGTAAGTTTACGGTGTCGGGCACGGATGAATTTGCTAAAAAGTTCTTGAATCCAGTGGTCTCGGGCGCCATTATGCAACTCGCGGAATTCGGCGACCCGGTTGTGGATATCAACAGCAACGCGGTGCGTGTAGAAATTGGGCGTGATCTTTCGGGTCCGCGTAAGGAAGCTGCGCTCAGGCAATTCCTGGATAATGCCGAAACCATCATCGAGAAGGCGGCGCATGAAACCTTTGTTGAGACCTTCGAGAAAGAGTAAGACTTTTACTTGAGACCAATTACCTTCTTATTGATAATTTATTCGCTCCGTGATATACATATGGCATACAAATAAAATATTAAAACCGGCAAGCAATTATCAAAACCTGAGCTTATAAATCTCAAGCAATCCCTGCATCCCTGCCCTTGCCTTGACACTTCAAAACACAAAAGTGTAAAGTTAAAAGTCACGGGCAGTTAGCTCAGTCGGTAGAGCAGAGGCCTGAAAAGCCTCGTGTCCGCAGTTCGATTCTGCGACTGCCCACCATTTCATTTTTCCCTTATATACTTACATGAAAAATATAAACTTTTTTCTTGACAAAATAGGCTGTTTTAAGCTAAAAATTGACTGTATGAGTAATTTCAGGCTGTTTCTTCTTCTTTTTATTATCTTAGTCTCAGTATCCCCTCTGCACGCGTTTGACAACGAGCAGGATACGAATCAGGATACAAAAAACATCGACCAGCCGGTAATATCAACTCTCACAGAAATACAGCTAAAGAACAGTCCCGGGATCGTTGAAGATTATAGTTATAATGAACTCGCCGTAGGCGCTGTCAAGAGACATGTCACCTTATTTACTGAAAAAATGAAAGAGAGATTCTCTGTTTGGCTCATAAGGTCCGGCAAATATCTTGAGTTGATGAAAGAGATACTGAAAGAAAAGAATGTCCCTGAAGAAATAGTCTTTCTTCCGCTGATTGAGAGCGGTTTTAGTGCATATGCATACTCTCCGGCGCGTGCAGCCGGATACTGGCAGTTTATTGCGTCTACTGCCAAGAGATATGGTCTTGAGATAAACTGGTGGAAGGATGAGAGGAGAGACCCTGTCAAATCTACTGTGGCAGCAGCAAATTATCTGACGGACCTTTATGGGATGTTCGGCTCATGGAATCTGGCAATGGCTGCATATAATGCAGGAGAGGGCAAGATTATGAGAGCGCTGAACAAGACAAAGACTGATGATTACTGGTCACTCTTAACCACAAATCATATAAAAAGGGAAACAAAAGATTATGTCCCCAAATTTATAGCTGCGAGCATGATCGCAAACAGCCCGAAGAATTTCGGATTTGAAGACCTCGAGCTTCATAAGCCGATGAACTATGACATAGTTACATTAAAATCCCCGGTTGACATAGAAGTTATTGCTGAGTGTTCAGAAACATCCATAGAAGTAATCAAGGAATTAAACCCTGAACTGAGAAGATGGTGTACCCCTCCTGATGTATCTGAATATACCCTGAGAATCCCTGAAGGCAAGAAAGATGTATTTCTCAAACGTTTATCCAGTATATCTGAAGAAAAAAGATTTACTGTAGATATTTACACAGCCAGGAAGGGAGACACCTTTAATACAATTTCAAAGAAGACCGGCGTCCCGGTGCAGGTTATCCTTGACCTGAATGACTTGGAAAAAATTATACCCATTACGGCAGGAACAAAAATCTACCTTCCACCAAAAGAGAAATTCACGTTAGACAGGGATGACAAGGCAACTGCCAAAAAAGCAGCCTATAAACAAAAGAAGAAAACGAAAAGATCTGCTTCCGGCAAACAGGTAAGAAAAGTTTCTTTCAAAGAAAACAGCAAACCACAAAAAGCCCCGCTTAAAAAGATTTAGCCTTGTTTTTTGTCAGGTATTTTGGGTTTTATTTCATCTATAAATGGTGAATTAGGAAATTTCGCAGCAAGCTCTTCGTACTTTTTCTTTGCTTCATCCATTTTGCCTTCTTTTTCAAGAAGCCTGCCGTATTCTATCAGTGCAAAATCTTTGTATATATCAGTCTTCAGGTTATAAAGCAGATCAAGAGACTTCTTTGCCTCATTGATGTCTCCCTTTTGTATGTAGATCGTAGCCATTTTGTGGTATGCAAGGGGGATAAACCGTTCGTCGCCTGAATATTTCTGTGCGAAAGCCTTTAGTGTTTTGAGTGAATCATCATATTGACCAAGTTCATACTGAACAGCAGCGATATAAAAAAGCGATGTGGGTGATTTCTTTGTATTGTAGGCTTGCCTGAAGAGGTCGAGGGCTTTTTTATTCTGTTCTTCCTTATTTGTACCCTGCATTTGGGTTTTCGAGTGGTAAGTCTTATACGCTTCGTATTCGAGACCCTTTGCCTTTTTCTGTAAGGTGTGGGAATAAACAAAAAAACCAACAACAGCTATAAGCGCTATCAGAACGCCGATTCCATACTTTAATGCTGTCTGTTGTCTTTCTTTGAGTGTATCTCTAAAATCGCTCAGTCTTTCCCTTACCTCTTCCTCTGTATCAGTAGCCTTCTTTGGTATTTTTTTCTTAATTGCTTTTGGCATTAATCCCTCCTACGCGTTTTTTCTACTATAGCCTTTGAATTTTCGAACACAGATTCAATACGGTTTTCTTCAATACCAGCGGCAAGGAGTATTTTTACTGCAAACTCTCTTGTTATTAAATCCGATGGGCTGTGGGCGTCTGTGTTGATACACAAGGGCACACCAAATCTCATTGCTTCTTTAGCTACATAACCATTTGACAGGGAATGTCCTTTGCGGGCAGTGATTTCAAGGGTGACACCTCTTTCCTTTGCCAGGAGAAGTTCCTCCTCGGAAATGATCCCGGGATGGGCGAGAATATCCGCATTAGCCTCAATAGCCGCCCTGTTCGTGCCTGGCGCAACCGGCTCTACTAATGTCTCTCCATGAACAACCACTATTTTTGCGCCGAGGCTCCGCGCCTCTTTCACGAGATCATGGATAGTCTGCGGCGGTGCATGGGTAATCTCAGCGCCGGGTATGGCATCAATGGCAATAAAACCCTTGATTTTCTTAATCGCATTTACAATCCTCGGAATCACAAGATCAATATTTGATGCGTCAACATGGTCTGTAATAGCGATTGCCTTATACCCTATCACCTGCGCCCTCCTGATCAATTCAGAAGGCACAAGCTCCCCGTCACTGAAGAAAGTATGTGTATGCAAATCAATCATAATTCATGCCTTTGTAAAAAAAGATGTCCGGTTATTTTATCAGATTTATTAGAGAATAACCATTGGTTCTATTATATCTTTTGCAAAACAGCAACTCCCCATTCATCATCGCGATAGCGTTTGTAGACCTTCAGACCGTATTGCATGAAACCGGCAATAACCACATCGTCGTGCGGGACAGACATCCCGCCTAAAATTATCCATCCTCCTGCAGACAGGCGCTGTGCCAAAGATGAAGAGATTTGTATAAGAAGGGGGCCGTAAAGGTTTGCAAGAATTATATCAAATTGTCCCTCAATATCTGTCACAGAACTGTGCAACAGGCGGATTCCCCCGGTCAGGTTGTTGAGGCTGATATTTTCCTGAGCCTCTTTTACAGATTCAAGGCTTATCTCTACAGCTGTTATATCCATGGCCCCTAATTTTGCAGCTGCTATAGCTAATACGCCAGTGCCTGTACCGGCATCAAGAACTTTTTCCATCCTGTGTCCCTGCAATTCAACCGGCAAAACCTCTTTCAAGGCCAGCAGACAATAAATAGTACAGGGATGGCTGCCGATGCCGAATGCCCTTCCTCTCTGTATGAAAAGAGGGACGCCAAAGTCAGGAATATGAAATGTTGGAGAAGGCACAATGATAAACTCATCGGTTAAAGAAGGATTTGCATGATTTGCTTTTGGAGGCAAGTAATTTACTGACAGGGTTTTAGCGTGTATTTTCAGGAAATTATTCAGTCTTTTCAGAAGATCATGCGGATAAGAAGAGAAGATATACGCTCTGAGCAAAAAGCCTTTTTCTTTCTTATCAACAGCAATTCCATTAACATACAACCATAGAAAGTTATAGACAGATTCCAGGAGCCTTAGAGGCAGGATAACAGTTATTTCATACCACTGCATTTTCAGATCGTCCCTGCCCGTGCAAGGGTGAGGACAATAACCTCTTCTGCGCCTGCTTTCACAAGAACTTTTGAACATTCTGTCACTGTTGCCCCGGTTGTCATTACATCATCAACAAGTAACAACCTCAGACCTTTCATATTTCCTTTTACCTCAAATGCATTCTTCAGGTTTAACAGCCTCTCCTTTGCAGACAGCCCTATCTGGGGAGGTGTTTCTTTTTTCTTCAGAAGGGTATCCATTAACAGGGGAACTTTCGATTCTTTTGCTATGACCCTTGCAATAAGAAGGGATTGATTGAACCCTCTTTCCCTGAGTCTCTTTATGGTCATCGGAACCGGCACGATACCGTCAGTCTCCGGCAGGTCAAGACTGAGCAATAACCTGCCAAGTGTTTTTGAGATTCTTTTTATGCCATGAAATTTAAGCTGGTTGATCGCTTCTGCGAGTATATCTTCATAAAGACCATATGCAATAACTTTAGAGAAAGGAGGAGTCTTTTTAAGGCATTGCCCGCAGACCTTCGAATGTTCAGATACAACAGGCAGTGCGCATACCCTGCAGGAAGGCCCCCTGTATTTTCTTATCTCAGACCAGCACGAGCTGCAGATAGGTGATAGATTGAACACATCAGATGAAGCGGCACACATCGGGCATTGTGAGGGGTATAGGATGTTTAGGAGTCTTGCAATCAGGGCATTTTGACGAATAAAGATATTCCGCATTTGCCGCATTTGGGTCTGAAGGAGAGCTTATTTGCCAAAACCTTGTTTTTTACCCCGCAGCCTGAACATATAATGATCTGAAATTCCGGAGAAGCGCTTTTTTCTTTTTCCGGTGCGGGTTCTGTTTCATGACCTTCTCTATATGATCTGACAAATTTCAGGAAAAGCTCATCTTTTTGAGTAAGTTCTACCCCCATGCCATTTTTCACTGCAGTCAGAGGCGTCTTGACAGTTCTTTTTACAATACCTTTAAGATGAGAGATGCTTCCATCCGGCATCATCACTTCAATATCAACGGTTGTGTCTGGTGCAAACCCGCGACTAGTCCTTATAAAAATTCCATTTTCAGAAATATTGCTTAATATGCCCTTACAACTCAGGTTGCCTGAACTGAAGGTAACCTCAAGCCTTTTTGTATACCTTGGAAAGCGTTGGTAACCTCTTTGTCTCTGCATCAGAATTGGTTTTTCAGAAGAATGAGTTCATCTCTCCTTTGGCCTGTTGAGATTATCTGCGCTTTCACTCCCATTAATTTTTCGATCTCTCGTACATATGCTTTTGCAGCCCTGGGGAGCTTTTTGAATTCTGTTGTACCAAGTGTGCTTGCATTCCAACCGCTTACTTCTTCATAGACAGGTTCACATTCATCAAAGACATTCATCTCCTTTGGAAACTCAGTATATATCTTTCCATTATGTCTGTAGGAAGTGCAAATCTTCAGGCTTTTCATACCATCGAGAATATCAAGTTTTGTTATGGCAATTCCTGTGAGACCGTTGATCCTTGCAGAGTGCCGTAGTATGACCATGTCCAGCCAGCCGCATCTCCTTGGTCTGCCGGTTGTTGCGCCATATTCTCCGCCTTTTTCCCTGATCGTTTCTCCAAGGGAATCCTTTATTTCAGTAGGGAAAGGCCCGCTGCCGACCCTTGTTGTATAAGCCTTTACAACGCCAAGGACCTTTGATATCTTTGTCGGCCCGATACCGAGACCGGTGCAGGCTCCTCCTGCAATAGGATTCGAAGAAGTTACATACGGATATGTCCCATGGTCAATATCAAGGAGAGTGCCCTGTGCGCCTTCACATAATATGTTCTTCTGTTTGGATATCATGTCGTTTACGAGAATATCCGTATCAGCAATATAGGGAGAAAGTTTCTCTGCATGTTCCATATATTCCTTAAAAATACTGTCAGCATTAAGGGGAGAAGTTTTATAGAAATTCTCGAACATAAAATTCATATGAACGAGATTTGCGTTTAATTTTTCCTTAAATACAGCAGGCTGGAGAAGGTCTGCTACCCGTATTCCTCCTCTTCCTATCTTGTCACAATAGGCAGGCCCTATGCCGCGGCCTGTTGTGCCTATACTTTTTGAACCCCTGAGCCTTTCATTTTCTTTATCTATGACAATATGATATGGCATTATGAGATGGGCATTTTTACTCAGAAAAAGGTTCTTGCCTGCCTCAATCCCTCTGTCCCTGAGCCCGTTTATTTCCTCAATGAGCGCTGCCGGGTCAACAACAACGCCATTTCCTATAAGACACAACTTGTCTTTATAAAGTATCCCTGAAGGAATTAGATGCAGTACGAATTTTTCGTTATTGATGACAACAGTATGGCCTGCATTATGGCCTCCCTGATATCGCGCAACAACATCAGCCTTTTCAGAAAGATAATCGACAATCTTTCCCTTGCCTTCGTCTCCCCACTGTAAACCTACTACAACCATACTTGGCATGTTTATTACCTCGACTTAGAGACTTATTTGTTTAACTGAGAGGATATTCGGGAGTTTCTTAATCTCCTCGATAATCTGCTGCGAAGCGTGTGTATCAATGCTGACAACAGAGATTGCCATGCCTCCCTGAGTTTCCCTTCCGAAATGCATTCTTGCAATATTGATCCTGTTTTTGCCGAGGAGTGTGCCGATGTTTCCTATAACACCGGGCTTATCATTGTTATACATGAAAAGCAGCTCTCCCTCAGGCATGATCTCAACCTTGAAGTTGTCAATGTTGACAATACGGGGGTCTTTTTTACTGAACAGGGTGCCTGCAAAATAGCTCTGTTTATCCTTTGCCTTAATCCTGAGTGCAACCATGCTTTGATAATCACCTTCGTCTGAGCTCTTGATTTCTTTGACCTCTATGCCCCGTTCCTTGGCAATAACCGGCGCATTCACAAAGTTCACTGTCTCTTCCAGCATAGGGGAAAGAAATCCCTTAATAGCTGCAATAGTAACCGGGGCTGTATTGATCCTGGATGCATCTCCCTGATATTCAATAGTAATCTCGGTTATACCGCCTTCGAATATCTGTGCGGCAAATCCCCCGATTTTCTCAGCAAGGTTTATATAAGGCTGAAGCCTTGAGACCTGGTCTGACGGGATGGACGGGAAATTAACAGCATTTCTTATTGTGCCGTGTATTAGATAATCTACGATTTGTTCTGCAACTGAAACAGCAACATTTTCCTGTGCTTCTTTCGTTGATGCGCCGAGATGAGGGGTAGCAATAACATTGTCAAGTGTAAGGAGTGGATTATTCTCAGGAGGTTCTTTTTCAAATACATCAAGTGCAGCGCCGGCAACCTTACCTTCAACAATAGCATCATAAAGGTCTTTTTCATTGATAATCCCGCCTCTTGCGCAATTGATTATCCTGACGCCGGGCTTCATTATCTTAATGGTCTTTTTATTGATGAGATTTTTTGTTTCCGGAGTTAAAGGTGTGTGTATAGTAATGAAATCAGAGCGTTTGAATAAGTTCTGAAGATCAACCTTTTCAACTCCCATAATCTTTGCTTTATCTTCACTTAAAAAGGGATCAAATGCTATGACATTCATGGCAAAGGCCTGCATCCTCTTGGCAACCTGACTGCCTATATTGCCTATGCCCAGGATGCCGAGTGTCTTGTTGTACAGTTCTACTCCCATGAACTTCTTTTTCTCCCACTTCCCGGCCTTGAGCGACATCGTCGCCTGTGGTATAAACCTTGCGAGTGAAACCAAATGCGCAATAGTATGCTCTGCTGTGGTGATAGTATTGCCGCCGGGGGTATTCATCACAACAATCCCTTTTTTGGTGGCTGCTGTCTTGTCAACATTATCAAGTCCGGAACCTGCACGCCCTATGACCCTCAGGTTTTTGGCAGCAGATATTATGTCTGATGTAACCTTTGTTGCCGACCTTATAACCAGGCCGTGGTAATCGCCTATACAGGCCTTGAGTTCTTCAGGCTTTAAACCAACCTTTATATCAACCTCAAGCCCTGCGTTTTTCAGTATCTCTATGCATTTTGATGATATGTTATCACTGATAAGAACTTTCATTCGTCCTCCTAAGCCATTAATAATTCCTGGGCAACAGCTACACCTGTACCGAGTTTTACAGGATAACCCATACCTTTTAACACCATTTCAATCCCTGCAACCGCTGTGATAATATCGAATCGTTCAGAATATCCCAGGTGCGCGATTCTGAAAACTTTGCCTTTTGCCCTGTCCTGTCCGCCGGCTGCAGTGATTCCATATTTCTCCCTGAGGTTTTTATATACAGCCTGACCGTCTATGCCGGGAGGCGCCATAATCGCCGTTACCGAATTGGATGGGGACTCCTTCGGATAAAGTTCCAGTCCTATCGCCTGAACAGCTTTTCTCGTTGCATTTGCAAGTCTTTCGTGTCTGTTAAATACATTTTCCAGCCCTTCAGCCTGAAGCATCTTCAGGCTTTCATTCAGCCCTATGATGAGAGTCACCGGTGATGTAAAGTTCGTCTGGTTCTTGGCCAGATTTTCCCTTTCCTTCCTGAAATTGAAATAAAAATGGGGTAATTTTGAAGTCTCAGCCTTTAGCCATGCCTTTTCGCTGACACTGACAAAGGCAATGCCGGGCGGCAGCATTACACCTTTTTGTGAGCCACCAACCATGATATCAATACCCCAATCGTCTGTTCTCAGGTCATGGGCAACCAGGGCGCTGATGGCATCAACGATGAATAATGTGTCTTTGTATTTTTTTACTACTGATCCCAATGCCTGTATATTGTGATAAACACCGGTCGAAGTCTCTGATGCCTGGACAAATACACCCTTTATATCCTTGTTCTTTTTAAGCCTCTTTTCGATTTCTTCAGGTTTAACTGCGTAACCCCATTCAACAATAATTTCTTCAACATCAAGACCGTAAGACTGGCATATCTTTGTCCATCTCTCTCCAAACTTACCGCCGTTTATAACAAGAACCTTGTCATTCTTATTGAAAAAATTATTAACAGCTCCGACCATTCCTCCTGTGCCTGTTGAACTCAGGATAAGCACATCATTTTTCGTCTGATAAAGCCACTGTAAGCCCTTCTTTGCCGAATCAAGCACTGGAAGGAAATCGGGTGAACGGTGGTGTATTATCGGTGCTGCCATTGCAAGGAGCACCTCTGAAGGAACAGGTGTTGGTCCAGGTGCCAATAAATAACGTTTTAACATGAAAAATCCTCCTGAAATACCTTTTATTTGTAATAATATTACCGATTAGCCAGACTTTGGAAATTAGCACACTAATAGGCTTTTGGTCAAGAGTAACTACTTTACAAGGCATTAATAAGCTTATTATAATTAGTTATAATGAAAAAGAAAATACTTATCGGCATTTTGATTCTTCTCATGGGTTTCCTCCTCGGCGGGCTTACATTCTATGTCCTGGGCAGGGTTACCGGTCAATATAAGTATATGCCGCATACAGCCAAGCCAAATGTACCCCGCCAGATCATAGAGACAGAAAGGGCATTCTCTGAGATTGTCAGCACGGTTTCACCTTCAGTTGTCAATATCTCTACTACAAAGGTCGTAAGAAAAGATACAGGCCCATTTTTACAAGACCCTTTCTTTGATTTTTTCAGTCCGTTTCATGATTTTGGGATGCCTAAAAAATGGAAGGAACGCAGTCTTGGCTCAGGGGTTATTGTATCTTCCGACGGATATATAATCACAAACAACCATGTTGTTGAAAAGGCAGACGAGATAAAGGTGACCTTACTCGACAGAAGGGTATTCAAAGGACATATTGTAGGCGCTGACCCTAAAACAGATATCGCCATAATAAGGATCGATGCAAACAATCTTCCGATATTAACATGGGGCGATGCTGATAAGTTACAGGTTGGTGAATTTGTCCTTGCTATAGGAAGTCCGTATGGTCTGAGCAATACCGTTACGATGGGGATTATCAGCGCTGTTGGAAGGGCTAATGTCGGAATCGCAGATTATGAGGATTTTATTCAGACAGACGCTGCTATAAATCCGGGCAATTCAGGCGGGCCTTTGGTGAACATAAAAGGAGAGATTATCGGGATTAATACGGCAATATTTTCGAGAACCGGGGGGTACCAGGGGATTGGTTTTGCAGTGCCGAGCAATATGGTGCGTCTCGTAATGGACCAGCTTGTTCAAAAAGGAAAGGTTACAAGGGGATGGATAGGTGTTACCATTCAGGAACTTACACCTGAACTTGCGCAGGAGTTTGGTCTGAAAAAGTCAAAGGGAGCCCTTGTGAGTGACGTGGGGAAAGACAGTCCGGCTGCAAAAGCCGGAATCATGAGAGGAGATGTAATTCTTGAATTTAATGGAAAGGAAGTAAAAGACGTAAGCAGCCTGCGAAATATGGTTGCCCAGAGCAAGACCGGAAGTGAGATTACATTAAAGATTCTTAGAGCAGGGAAGGAATTCGCTGTTAAAGTTCTTATTGTTGAATTGCCAAGAGAAGTGGCTGAAGTCTCTCCTGAGCGGTTGCCAAACGATACAGAAGCAAAGGCATTGACAGGACTCACTGTTATGGATCTCTCAAGGGAGATCGTAAGGCAGCTTGGATTCAATAAAGACGAAAAAGGGGTTGTTGTTGTAAGGGTAGAACCGGGAACACCGGCAGATGATGCTGAGATCAAAAAGGGTGATATTATAAAAGAAATTAATAAAAAGGAGATAGATAACCTGGAAGATTTTAACAGGATAACAAAAAATATAAAAAAGAATGAATCAGTCCTTCTTTTTATTAACAGAAGCGGCAAGAAATATTTTATTATCCTCAAGGCATCTTGAATACAGCAGACTCTGTTCATAAATGCTTCTATCCTGCAACGACTTTTATTCCCCTTCTTGTAACTTCTAAATAGAGTCTGTTTATTAACTGTTAAACACCCTCACCCTTGCCCTCTCCCCTCAAGGGAGAGGGCAGTAAAATCGTCCCTCCCTTGAGGGGAGGGGTTGGGGAGGGTGTCTAAATAATTACTTTATACACAGACACTAAATAGATATTCTGAAAAAGGAAGGAGGTGAAAATAATG
>VGWX01000058.1 GCA_016873615.1 Nitrospira sp.
CGGGTTTTGCAGAAAGATTCTCGCCTCGGCGAGTCGCTCCCGCACTCAGGCGGGTTCGCTGAGGAGAAGAGGTGACCCGACAAGCGGGAATGACATCCATGTAGCCTTACTTTTGCACTTATTAGTAACATGAAAATAGTAATTTTACAGACCTTTAATAATTTTCATCATATAATTATCAACAGGAGCGTAATCGTCCGTTAATATTGGAACATCCTTCTTTATTTCTGTTTTCCACAAATGTTGCAGATATCCGTTCAGTTCCGGATCACTGTTTCTGAAGGATGGTTTTTGGTCTGATTTTATTGCCACAAGCATTATATTTTGAACTAATAGACCGTCATGGAAGTCTTTAACCGGGAATAAATATACCTGTGGGAATATATCCCTAAACGTTGCATATTCAGCCCTCAGAAACCGTCCTTTTTCTCCATCTATGGCTGAAATGATATTGACAAGAACCACTCCATCGTCATTAAGCGCCTCATGCATTTTCCGGATAGCCTCTCTTGTTGTCAGCTGATAGGGCAGGGAATAATAAGAGCTGAAGGCATCCCCAAAGATTACATCGTATCTATTTTTCGTCCTGTTTAAAAATGTCCTTCCGTCTTCACGGAATATTCTTAACCTCGTATCGTCTTTAAGGTTGAAATATTGTTTTGCCAGTTCCGTCAGCATGGGGTCAATTTCCACTACATCAAGTCCGGCGTCAGCAAATTTTTTCAGGTAATCCTTGGGGTATGAACACCCTGCTCCTCCGATCATTAAGGCTTTTTTCAGGTCAGGCCTGAAATGTTGGGCCAGACGATAATATTTTGTGTACTCAATAACCAGATCATTATCGTTGTCCAGGAACATGGCTGATTGCAACTCTTTGGGATTTGTGAGCATGTTCAGGGTCGGCCTGTTTGTCTTTTCGTCCACGCTTTTATATATCCATATCCTGTTGTACCGGGTATCTATATCCACAAACCCCTGTTTTGCCATGAATTTATTATAGGAATTTACTGCAATAATACTTATTAATAAAAGGAGTATAACAATGATTTTTATAACAGGGATGTTTTTGAAATATGCAAGGAGAGAAGTGAAGACCAATATTATAGAAAGGACGAGAAGGATATTTGAGCTCCCGAAATAGGCAATAAGGAAAAACCCCGCCAGGAATGTGCCGGCAATACTTCCGATTGTGGAAATCGCATAAAGACTGCCGACGGTTTTCCCGGAGCTTTGCAGGTCATTTATTTTCAGTCTGACAGCATAGGGTGTGATCATGCCGAGCAATACACTTGGCAGAGCGAAAAGTACCAGGGTTGCAATTATCGCATTGATATGGATATCAGAAATATTATTCTGAAGAAAATCGAGGACGAATGATTTTAATAATGTAATCATTCCGACAGAGATTGCCGAAATGAAAATTATCATCGAAAAAATCCTGTAATCCTGTTTATTGTCTGCTATCCTGCCGCCCCACCAATAGCCCAGGCTTAAGCTTCCCAGTATGATCCCTATTAAGCTTGTCCAGACAATAATGGAGGTTCCCACATAAGGGGCAAGGACTCTTGAACCGACAAGCTCAAGGATCATTACTACCGCCCCGCAGATAAATACAATGATTTCAAGGATATATTTTTTCATAGGATCTGTATTTTACTTATACGATAATGTTATTTCCATGGATGTTAAAAGTCGTTTGTTATTTTTAATTTTGTCATTCTGGCTTGTCCAGAATCTTTTTTAGATTACAGAAGGATTCCCGACAAGCGGGAATGACGACAACCTAATACATCAATTATCGGGACAAAATTCTCTATTCATGATAACAAAGTTAAACCAAAACGATCTCCAGAGAAGTCTTTGCAGGGTAGGTTACGATAATCTTTCTGAAACTCTTAAAAGTATATGCGAAAAGACCCAGTCTGCAGATGATCAGGTGCGGCTTGCCGGGATTGGCCATGAGCAGGGCCATATCCTCCATTGAAGGGGTCTGGCGATATGGAATAAGATGTGTATGATAGGTGCCGATAATTTCCTGCTTATTTAATCCTAACCAGCTATCCAAATTACTGCCTATCATCTGGCAGGCTTTCACAGTAAAACTCGATCCTCTAAAATTCCGTGTTTTAAAAAACCCTTTTTCTTCAAGTAAGGCGTTTTCTGTCACATCTTTAAGATAAGCCCCGTCATCTTCAAGACTTCCATGAAGCAGGCCGAAACGTTCTCTGCTCTCGCCCTCGGAAAGACTGAGCTCCTGTTCAAGGAACTGACTGATCTGTTTTGGCATCATAACTTTTTTCAGTGGCCATTGTTTATTGCATACCTCGAACCAGCCGGCTGCAATTAGTTTTTCCACCTCATTCAGGGTTTCCCTCATGGCTTTGCCGAGATTTTTATCAGCTGCAGGGTGATGGAGGGCAACCTGGTATGGAGTCAGATACCCATCCGGGGGATATTGAAATGCCTTGAGAATATATTCCGGAACTCTTACCTCACCATTATGGTCAGTCCTAATGAGAATTTCAGCAGGTTCCTCAGGGAAGTACTTCTTGATGAAACAAAGAAATTTTTTAAATATGCCTGAGTAGAATTTCACTGCAACACTTCATTTAATGCGTGCGTTTTTGCAAAAATAGTTCTTATCCTTTTCTCTCAGGCGGATCTTTTTTGCGGTTCCTCAGCCGGCTGCCGATGTGTAACCCTGCAAACAGAGACAGGACTATAAGCAGAATTAATATCAAGTACTCTACCAACATTTTTCTAACCTCAATAATTTATATTTTCCCAAGTGACACAATATCCCCCTCTTTAACCTTATAGTCTAAACCTACTATCGCCGAAGAGTCTGTCTCCGAAACCCTTTGAACTACCATAGTTGCAGTCGGGTTTCCACTTTCATTTAAAAGAGAAACGCTGGCGTCCGGCCGGAGTCCGTGCTTTGTACCCAGACCAAAATAAATCTCACAGGCAGTATCCCCCCTTACAATCCGGAAAATCTCTGCCTTTCCTTCTCTGGCCAGAAGTTCATCAACCCTTTTAGACAAGAAAAATACAATGCCTACTGTAATAGCGGTCAGAGGTATGCAAAAAAGCAGGATCCACCACGGTGAAAGGTCCAGATACCGTCTTATAACAGACTTAAAGCTCTGGCGATAGCTTGCATAGTCCTTAAAAACCTTTATACGAAAGACAAATTTCTTTTTTATATCAGTTTCACCCTTTGTATAAACAGAAATATCATACTCGCCGGGGGGTATAAGCTCATTGGTTGTAACCGTGCCGATCCACATAATACCGCCAAGCCAGAACCCTGGCTGGATTGCGTCAAAGGAGAGCCTGACATTATCCGATGCGCTGGTATAGGTAAGCTCCCTGGTATCTTGTATTTTTGAATCCAGAGGGCCGTCAACCTTAACTGATTGACCGGGAAGGATATTATGGACATTGATAGGCGCCCTGAACTTGGCTACACAGCCGTCAATTATTGATATAAAGATGAGAATAAAAAAGATTGCCCCTGCTGTTCGGGCATATTTTCTCAATATAAACACCTGCTCTAAATTCATGGCTCGACCTGTATATTTTTTTCTGATTCGTCTGATTTGAGTCTCTTCACAATAAATCTGCTGATAATAAGGGTGGGAATGAGCATGCCAAAAAACAATTTAAAAAAAACAGACGTTAAATTATCGGGATTCTTAGCGCCAAAATACATGCTTATGCATAACTCGGCCAGTATTAATATATTTATCACTGCAACTGCTATTTTCTGTTTTATATTCATTTAATTGAGATCATATAAATAGGAAGGCTATAAGTAATTACACATAGATGAATTATTATTGAAAAATCTCCCCTCACCCCTCTTTGCCAAAGAGGGGATACACACGCCTCACCACTCTTGATAGAGGGGAATCCCTCCCTTTGGCAAAGGGAGGTTAGGAGGGATTTTATAATTAATGTCTTCAAATGTATTATCGTACTAAGCAATAAAAAAATTAGGTTTCTATTTTACCATAAAAAAGAAGACCATCTCTGGTTATTACCAGAGATGGTCAAAACAGATGAAAGAAGAGGGTGATTACTTCTTGAAAATATCTGTTTTGGAAATATTCATAAACCTTCTGGCCTTGCCTTCTTCCTTGTAATAGAGGCGGACTTCATCACCGGCATCCCAGGTTTTGTCGGGACGGGCAAAGTATTCGTCAGGCGGAGAGAAGACAGTATAAATTTTCTGCCTCTTTGAGTAAACAGTAATGGTCTTTTTCTCCTTGTCTATAACCGGGAATTTCTTTGACTTATCCGCTGCCTTATCGTATACCAGAGGATCTTTCGCATCAACATTTTCCTTCTGATCGACAAGCTTGTAATCGATTGTAAGGAAGCCCTGGGTAGCGGGATCAAAGATGACTATCTGGTTATTTTTGGTGTCGAGTTTCATGCGGTAACCAGCCTTGGGTTCCGGTCCCATCTCCATTGGATCGGACGGAAGTGAATATGTATGCGGCGGCAAAGTGTTGTAATCGGGTTTTCCAGGATCTGCCTTTTTGTCCTGTATCATTGTAACCGTATTCTTTTCCTTGTCATATTCTATAACCCTTCCCTGATCCACCTTGCCCAATTCACCGCAGCCCAAAACGAGGGCTAAAGGCAAAATGATTAGAACAATCAGCCGGCTTAATTTATTTATCATATATACCTCCTTCATATTATTGGCCTTTGTGTCTCCATGAGACATTCATGTTTGTGTTAGGCCTTTCCTTTCTTTGCCGCAACCTCTTTGGCGGCTCCCTGCAGCATTCTCACAAAGATGTAAAGCGACAGTAAGAACACAAGCCCCAGTATGAGAACTGTGGACGCAATATCCATTACCGCTTTAGTGCCTTCTATATACCTTGGAATGAGTTTCATGATAATAGATATCATACATCCCACGACAGCTATACCAAAGGCAATACGGATACCATATCCCTTAATATACTTGGTGGCAACCGTGCCGACCTGTGCGCCCATTGCAGCGCCTACCAGCATGATCATGGCAGCGACAAGCTCGGTCCTGCCTTTATAGGTGTATGTGCCTGCGCCGTAAAGTCCTGATATCATAACCTCGAAAAGGTCTGTGCCGACAGCTATGTGTGTAGGGCAGCCGACAAAATAGATAAGCATCGGCATACGGATCAGACCGCCGCCGATACCAAGAATACCTGCCAGCCAGCCGGTCAAAAAGCTCAGGATGATCGGGAGCCAGACAGAACATGTAAAGCCGGCGGTTTTAAAATGCATCATGGGCGGTATTTTCAGTTTGTGAAATGTCTTGTGCCACTCTATGCCTGTTGCAAGTTTGTCTATCTCCTTGCCTGCTGCCTTTGCTGCTTTTTCTTTTGACATCCTCTTTTTCACGTCGGCAAAGACCATCCAGGCTATACAGATCAGAAGGCCGACATAAAGCCAGCGGACATACAGGTCTACCTTACCAATCCTTTCAAGCCACATAATCATCTGGGCGCCAACCTCAAACCCAACAACAGTTCCGATAATCATGACCACGCCCAGTCTGTAATCAACATTGCCGAATTTGCCGTGCCTCATTGTAGAAACAAGTGATTTACCGGCCATATGAGCAATGTCGGTTCCTATTGCAAAGGCCATCGGAAAGCCGAGGATGTTAAGACCGGGTGTTATCATCCATGCGCCTCCCATACCGAAGAAACCGCCTATTATTCCGACACCGATGCCCAGAATAACGAGGCCCGGCCAGAATATGGTAACTCCTGATATAGGCATTAGAACATATAAGAAATCCATAATTTAACCTCCTTATTTTAGTGCTCTGCCAGTTCTCTTGAATGCAGGTCGATGCCGATATGACTCATTATTAAATCAGCCAGCAAACCAAGACATACCCCTACAATAGGGATCACAACTACCGTAAGAAGAGCGAAATAGATATGACTTTCATTGTAGAGATTGGTAAACCATGCCTCCCAACCGGTAAATTTCCTTGTGTCGGCCACAATAACTATAGGGGGCGCTTTGTCTGCAGCTGCCATGGCGATTTGAGGAAGCGCTGCCATCAGCATTATTACCAACCCTGTTATCTTTACCCAAAGCTTACGCATTTTTTACCTCCTTAATTTTATTAATTATTTTGTTGTCTCTATCCTGAAAAAATATTCCAAACTGCTGTCTATCACCCCCTTATATTTTATTTTTTACGCTCTATACTATAACTGTCTGCCTGCTACCGAATTATGCTGACGCTGCACGGGGCATTGCTTACTACTTTAGCGGCCGTGCTTCCCATTAATGCCCTTGCAAGACCGGTTACGCCTGTGCTTCCCATAATAATCCGGTCGAATTTGCCGTCTTTTGCCTTCTTGATAATGTTGTTGGCCGGGACAACACCTGCCTCAACCACAGTCTCGACTGCAATGCCTTTTTTGTCGAAGATGGACTTTGCCTTTTTCAGGGCAGCTTCTGCGTGATCTTCCAGCTTGTCCTGGATGTTCGGCGGCATATCGTCAAAGTCATCTTTGGAATAAAACGCCACTGACATCAGGGTCACTTTAGCCCCTTCATTTTCCGCAAGCTCCAGCGCCCTTTTTACTGCCTTCATTGAATTCTCTGAGCCGTCTGTCGCTACCAATACTTTCATAAAAGACCTCCTTTTTGTGACTTTCATTATTCTGGGAGAATTATACCATATTAACTCCCCATAAACTCCTTATACCCTCCTACTTTGATGCGCTCTAAATAATCTTATATATTTCTGCTGAATTTCATTTTTCAGATAGCCTCGGCATTTGCTTTTTTTTCGATGAAATCACCTCTTTTCCTCTAGGAGTGCCTTTTTTATCCGGCAGCTGCTGTTTATACGGTTTCGACGCCTTTTTTGGAGAATTTTTCCCTGTTTTGACGCCTTCATGTAAACCTTCTATTAATGTTTCTCTTACAGTGTCGTACTCCTTCGATTCAGCAAATGTTATTTCAACCTTAACATCTTTAAACTTTTTCGTTAATTTTTTCACGGTATCATGTTATGAGTATTCAGTTTTATACAAGGGTATCCCTTTAGTTCTGAAACACCGGTTCAATATAAAAGCAATATCCGTACCAAACAATAACCCTTTGATATTAAAGAAAATTAAATTCATTGGAAACTGATAATGCAATAGAATGATGCATTTGGCAGAAAATAATTTTAAAAACAAGGCAAATTAGGATATGAAATGCAATTAAATGTTGCAGCAGAACTTTATGTTGCTATTTTCAGATTCTTTATCTTTCTCTGGAGCTGCTGGCGAAAGATTCCGAGGGAAGCCGCTGCCTTGGATATGTTCCCCTGTGATTCCTGCAGCGCGGACCATATTAATTCCCTCTCAATAATGGCAAGTTCCCCCTTCAGCCTTGTTGTAGAGCTTCTTTTTGGGGCAGGTGACTGAAGTAAATATGACGGCAGATCAGAAGATAATATCTCGGGACTGTTTGTAAATGATATTGCACGCTCAATCATGTTTTCAAGTTCCCTTACATTGCCGGGATATGAATAGTTCATCAGGGGGTTCAGGGCGTCTTCTGTAATGCCCTTTATCAACATATCTTTTCTTTTAGAGGCATGCTTTCTTATAAAATGGTCGACTAAAAGGGGCACATCCTCCATCCTGTCCCTTAACGGCGGGAGGTGGATATTTATTACATTCAGTCTGTAATAGAGATCATCTCTGAAAGTGCCTTTTTTGCAGGCGACAGTTAGGTCTTTATTTGTAGCGGAAATAATCCTCACATCAACTTTTATCTGATGTGAGCCTCCGATTCTCATGATTTCACCTTCCTGAAGCACCCTTAGAACCTTTGCCTGAAATAAAGGGTGGACATCTCCGATTTCATCAAAGAAGACTGTGCCGCCGTTAGCGAGTTCAAGCAGACCTTTTTTGGTATAATTTGCTCCTGTAAATGCGCCTTTTTCAAAACCAAACAGCTCTGATTCAAGGAGAGTGTCAGGGATGGCGCTGCAATTAATAGTCATAAATGGTTGATCTTTTCTCGGACCCCATTTGTGAATTGCCCTTGCAACAGGCTCCTTGCCTGTGCCGCTTTCGCCTGTGATAAGCACGGTGCTCTCACTAACTGCCGCTTTTTTTATCAGACCAAAAACCTTTTGCATTAGTGCGCTCGTGCCTATTATTTCGTCGAAACCGTATTTATGAGTAAGGATTTTCTTTTTGTGTTTATCGATTACATCGCTTAGTATTTCACTGGTAAGCGGTTTCACTAAAAAATCGCTTGCACCGAGCTTCATAGCCTCAACAGCCATTTCTATGTCAGGTCCTGAAAAAGCTATTACAGGCATCTGCTGCCGCAATTCCAAAAGCCTTTGCTGCCAGTTTTCGGTGTCAAGGTCAAGAAAAGCCAGATCATATTTACCGAGATTAACCGATTTTCTCTCCAGAGAACTGTCCTTTTGTTTTGAATCATGTTGGGTAAATCTGACCGACCTGAATAATGTATATAATTCTTTGGCTTCATCGGAGATGATCAGGAGATTAAGCATGGCCTATTTTATAACAAAATTGTCATAAATATGTAAAGAATATACTTGAAAACAGTATGGAAGAAAAGATAAGGAATGCAACATTAACAGGAAGGCCATTGCGTTTATTTATAAGGTGGCTTGACCTCTATTCCCCTATCTTTGTCGACAGCCCATACTTTTTCATTTTATACCCTATCTGCCTTGGTGTGAGACCTGTCAGCCTTGCTGCCTTTGCCTGGTTCCAGCCTGTATTTTCAAGGGCATCAAGGATGCTCGACTTCTCGATGTCCTCAATCCCGGACTTTAAGGATTCCTTCTGGAAAATGGCATCGGGAGAGGGTAATTTTATATTTATTGGAAGGTCTAAAGGCTTTATGATATCCTGTCCTGACATCACAACAAGCCTCTCCATGGTGTTTTCAAGCTCTCTGACATTGCCGGGCCAGTTGTAGTCTACCATTACCCGGAGGGCCTTGGGTGATATGGCTATATTCTTCCTGTTTTCTTCATTAAAGCGCCCGAGGAAAAATTCGACCAACAGCGGTATATCTTCTTTTCTCTCTCTCAGAGAAGGCATGGATATCGGTACGACATTCAGTCTGTAAAACAGGTCTTCTCTGAATTTGCCTTTTAAAACAAGCTCTTCAAGGTTCCTGCTTGTTGCAGCAATAAGCCTGACGTCGACCTTTATCGTCTTTTCCCCGCCAACACGTTCAAACTCTCTCTCCTGAAGCACCCGCAGTATCTTTGGCTGAAGGTTCAGTGGCAGATCTCCGACCTCATCGAGAAGAATGGTTCCTTTATCAGCGAGCTCAAATCTGCCTTTTCTTGCAGAGATGGCGCCTGTGAACGAGCCTTTCTCATGCCCGAAGAGTTCTGACTCGAGCAACCCCTCGGGTATTGAGGCGCAATTGAATTTGGTGAATGGTTCTCTGGACCGGGGACTCATATAGTGAACAGCCTTTGCGATCAGTTCCTTGCCGGTGCCGCTTTCACCGTACAATATGACTGTTGCTTTGGAATCTGCAACACGGTGCACTGATTCAAAAACCTCCTGCATTTTATCAGCAGTGCCTATGATATTCGGAAGGCTGTATCTGCCTTTCAGCTGCTGTTTCAGTTGTTCCCGTTCCTGTTCCGTTTCCTTGAAGTGTTTCCAAAGGATCACATACTGGGCAATGATCGATGATATTATTTCCAGAACCCTGATGTCTTCGTCAATGGTTATATCCTTGTTCTTGAAGATCTTGTCAGCGCTTAAAACACCGATAGATTCATCTTTGAATCTGATCGGAAGACATAAGAAGGAAATCCCGCTTTTTTTGAATCTCGACCCGGTCTTATTCAGAAATAAGGGTTCCTCTCCGACATTCGGGATGACGACAGGAGACCCTTTTTCAAGCACTCTGCCGACAATTCCTTCGCCTATCTTATATTTGCCGCGTTCAATCTGCTCTTTTGTGAGGCCGTGCGAAGCAACGATTCTCAGCTCCCTGGTACTCTGATCAAGGAGAAAGACAGAGCCTCTCTCCATTTCGAGGAAGTCTGCGATAGCGCGCATTGCCTTTGAGAGGTTCTTCTCAAGGTCGAATGAGGAATTGAGGACCCTGCTTACCTCAAGCAGAGCAGAAAGGATACGGTTTTCTCTTATTAATGACTGAGCCATTATATTAAAAAATCTCACCTTTGTTAGGGTTGTCATTCCCGCTTGTCGGGAATCCTTTTTCTCTGCAGAAAGATTCTGGACAAGCCAGAATGACAGACTCAACACTAAACATTTTCCACCATCTCCCAAACTCCGCATGGGCAGATGCCTGCGCAGAAGCCGCAGCCGATGCATTTCTCGTCATCAACAATATACTCGTATGAACCGTCTTTATGCTCTGTCCTGCTTATGGCGCCCCAGTAGCAGGTAGTTTCACACATATGACAGTCACGGCATGTGGCGCAGGACATGCATTTGTTCGCCTCATGTTCGGGAGTAAAGTCTCCCCGGCAGACATCGTAGTATTCTGCCTTGATGCGTTCGTATGGGATAACCTGTTTTGTCTCGGCCTGCCGAGGTGCGTGCATTAGTTGATAATGGATCGTGTCCGCTGTAATCCTTCCCTGGCCAATGCTATGAGTGACGAGACCTAACCGTATTGCATCCCCGACAGCAAATACCTTAACATCAGTGGTCTGGCCAATCTCATTCACTGCTATCCAGCCACGTTCTGTATGTATATCCGGCGGCAGGAAGTCCAGAATAGGCACGTCCCCTACTGACATGATAACGAAATCTGCATCCAGCGATGAGCCGTCTTTAAAGTAGAGTTTCTTTTCATTGTTATCATAACGGTCGGTAAATTTAGGCCATACTATTTGCGTGCCTTTTGCAACAGCTGTTTCCATCTCCTTGCCGAACGCTGCCGGCTTCTGAATATCAACCGCTATAACTGAATGAGCGCCGCAGTTATATGCCTGTGAGGCAACATCCATACCGACATTGCCGGCGCCGATAATAACTACCTTCTTCCCTTTCAGTTCCGGGATGTCTCCAAGATTAACGCCTCTGAGAAAGTCGTAGGCAGAAACAATATGCTCTGAGCCGGGGAAAGGAAAAATCCTTGGTTTATGAGCGCCGCAGGCAACGACAACTATCTCGTGGTCCTTATAAATCTTTTCGAATTCCTGCTGATTTATGTGTGCGTTCAGTCGGATGTTGACACCTATTTCCCTGAACCGTGAAAGCTCTTTCCGGAGTATTTCCTGGGGGAGACGCTCCCTCGGGATGCAGAGCTCAAGCTTGCCTCCCAGTTTATCAGTTGCCTCATACAGATCAACGCTGTGTCCTTTTAGACCGAGCTGCCACGCAGCGCTCAACCCTGCAGGCCCGCCGCCGATGACGGCTATTGTGTGACCTGTCGGGTCAGCTTTTTTCGGAGCAGGCAGATCAAGGCTAAGGCTGCCGTATTTGTCTATGCTGAGAGGTTTGTCAAGACGTGCTCTTGTACAGCTCTGCATGCAGAGGTTAGGACATATCTGTCCGCATACTGTAGCAGGCAGGGGGCTGTACTGGAGAACAAGTTCCAGCGCCTCCTGGAGTTTGCCTTGTCTTATGAGGGTCGCCCTTTTATGCGACGGTATGTGTGTCGGGCAGTTATATGCGCATGGCGGCAGATATTTTTCATTTGCCCAGACCGGCCTGTTCCGCCTGTCTTTGCCGGTTGTTATATAAGGTAATATGGTTTGATCATGACTGATATATGGTCCAAATATGCCGCCCTGTCCAACCTCTTTTTCCCATACGTCCTTCCTGAAGTCCGGGGTGGAGATCCTGAACCATCTCCGCGCCCTTTTTTCCTGGGGGGTGTAAGCAACGAGTTTTTTCCATTCATCGGCAGAGCGGGTAAGTTCATCGTAGTATGAAATCCTGTCTATTGCTTCGAGATATTGCTTCATATTTGTCCTGAGCCATTCCCAGTCCTGAGGGGTCAGTTCGAGGAGCTTTACATCCCTTTGGCTGAATTCATTTATGGGGCCTCTGAAATATATCGTCCCTCCGACCATCCCTACACAGGGACGGTAACCGAGGATATTTTTCGGATTCCGCGGATTCACACCGCATACGACTGCTATCCCGCCTGCCTTGAACTCAGCAAACGAATCTCCGACATTCCTGAAATACCAGGATTGAGGCGGGTCAAATCTCGGGTTATGCTTTGTCATGGTATCGCATCGTGAACCACCGCTCCCCTGTACATAAAGGATTCCCTGCGCAGCAGCATTGAAGGCGCCATTGGTGACATCCCCTAAAACCGTTATCTTTGCCCCGCAGTTGATCCAGCCGACGTCATCAGAAACACTTCCTTTGACGATAACCTCTGTGCCGGGCATCCCCATGCTCATGAGTCTCTGGCCGGTCGGTCCCTCAACAGTTATTCTTATTGTGTCACCCCTCGGCCATATTCTGCCGCCGATACCTTGCTGTCCATCAGCAATTATATGCAGTTCGCGCGCCCCATCCCTGACAGCCTGCTGTATCTGTTCTTCAAGTATCCTGGAGGGGACACGATGACCGTCTGCAATGCCGTGGATGGTGACACCCCCTCCCTTGCCCTCCCCCCTCGAGGGGGAGGGGTGGGTGGGGGAATTTGATTTTTTGTTCCTGTTGGCTGGTTTCTTAGCACGCATAACTTATTTCCAATCTGTCTGCCATTGCCTTGTCATCAATGCTCAGGCCGTCAGACATCCCGATGGGCAATTCCGTACTTCTGCCCATGGGAGCAAATATTTTCCTTAACTCCACATCAGCGGACCGAAAGACTTCCACCACACGCTCTGCAACTTTATCTGAATCGAGTCTGCGGTAAAGCTTTGGGTCCTGTGTGGTTATGCCCCGCGGACACTTCCCTGTATTGCACAGGTTGCAGCGGTTCAGTTCGTCGCCGAAGCAGTTGGCTGCAGCCTGCATTATGTATTTGCCGACAGAAACAACCGACGCCCCAAGCATAATGAGCGCTGCTGCATTGGCTGCCAGATTCCCTTTCTTTGCAACACCGCCTGCAGCGATGAGCGGCAGCTCGTTCTGCTTGCCCTGTTTTACAAGGTCAAGATAGCATTCCCGTAAATTTGATGCTATGGGATGCCCCATTTTATCTATGGAAACATTATATGCAGCGCCTGTGCCTCCGTCCTCGCCGTCAATCGAGAGGGCTGCTGCAAAAGGATTCCGTGCAAGGTTGTTCAGGACAGCGCGTGCCGTCTTTGTACCGGAGATTTTCGGATAAACCGGCACCCGGAATCCCCATGCCATCGACATGGACTGGATCATCTTGGCGACCGCCTCTTCAATAGAGTATTTCGTCTGGTGCGTAGGAGGCGAAGCAAGGTCAACGAACTGCGGAACGCCGCGGATGCTCGCAATCAGCTTCAGAACTTTCTGCGCCATCAGCAGACCGCCGTCACCGGGCTTCGCGCCCTGACCGTATTTGATCTCGATTGCAGCAGGGTCTTCAACCATGTGAGGGATTGCATGGATGATCTCATCCCACCCGAAATATCCTGATGCGATCTGGATGATAAAATATTTCAGAAATTTTGATTTCAGGAGCCCTGGCGGCACGCCGCCTTCTCCTGTAGCCATGACAACCGGCAGCCCTTCCACTTCATTGAGATACGCAATACCCATTGCAAGTCCTTCCCACATGGGAGGTGATAATGCGCCAATAGACATGCTGCCGATCATGATCGGGAATATCTCCCTCACCGGCGGAATGAATTTATTGCTGTTGCTGTCAACGATGAGTTTGCCGTTTGTTTTTTTGAGAGGAAGCTCATCTGCCGGCAGAATCCTTCCAAGGAGTGTTCTGACACGGAATTCATGTCTTCCTGCGTCAAGTGCAGGGTCAGTAAGCATCGAAATCCTTGTAAATTTGAGCCTGTCAAGGGTAGAAACACCGGGGTCGTTTCTCCTCCCGCCCCTCTTATATCCCTCGCCGCCTTTGTTTTTATAATGGAGAAATTTGTTCCGGGGGTTGAATTCAGGCTCTATGGCATCATTCGGACATACGAGGGTGCATGTGGCGCACCCCGTACAATGTCTTTCTACATCAGTGACCTGTTCAACAACCTGGGTAATCTTTCTGACTGATTCCGGTGTCGGAACCGGTCCTTCTGAATAAACAGTCCGCCTGACCTTAACAGTCGGCTCAATCGCCTTCACCGGACAGACTGCCGTGCATCTGCCGCAGCGTGTACAGCGATGATCTTTCCATCGGACAATGTACGGGAACTCTTTTAACGATAACTGATGATTATGATCTAATTTTGCAGCTGGTTCCATACCTTTACCTCCTCAGCATGAGGTTTTACAATGACCATGTCATATTTCATAGGGAAGATGTCCTCTGCTTTATTTCGATCCGGAATGGCGCTGTCAAGTCCGCATTCCTCGGACATTAATGCATATTTGCCCTTTATCCCGCCGACAACACCAGGCCTCAGTTTCTTGGCGTCATGCGCCATGAAGCAGGCGCCGTCAGGGGTGAACCCGATTACCATATTCGGTCCGTCAATGCATAGCGGACGCAGTGACTGTTTGATCAGGCGCAGCGCGTCTTTGTCATCCCTTAATGTAATATCGGTATCCTTCAGGGGAGTTATCACATCCTTAAAGTAGGTTAAGGGAAACCCCAGCTGCCGCACAGTGTAATGGAGGATATGCGTAAGGACTTCGCTGTCACTGTTATAACCTGCATATCCGGTGAACCCTCTGCCTGTCAGATACTCCCTGATAGGGACAAAAGCAGTATTTTCACCGTTTGTCATCGAGCAATAGCCCTGAATAAAGAAGGGATGGCATGCATACAAATAAATTGCATAATTTGTGTTTTGCCTGCCCTGCGCGAAAACGATCTTTGCCCTGATATTGTCTCTGTCAAGGCCGAAGAAATCGGCCACCTGCAAGGGGTCACCGACTTCCTTGAGGGTTATCACATCAGGATAAAAGGAGAAGGCGAAAAGAGACTCGTCCTTCTCCCCTATTTTTTTGAGTGTAAGCCGCACATTCATGAGGAGGTCTTCCTTTTCCGTTGTGGTTTTATGCTTGTAAGAAGCCGGATAGTCATATATCCTCGCGAAATACTGGTCGCGCGGCGTTATACCTTTCACCGGTTTTATCTTCGGGGACCAGACTTCTTTCAGTTTGAAGCCTGCCTTGTTCATGAATTCATCAAGCAGCTTGGCACCGCTTTTAGAGGATATACCGGACAGGATCGGGTATCCCTTCAGTTTTTCAAAATCCCCGCCAAGGTCTTTGAGGGTCAGGCCGAGGCCTGAGCCGTCATGGCCTTCCTTCATTGTCTCGAGGGCGAGGATATTCTCCATAGGGGAGAAATATTCATTTGAAGTTATCGCAGCAAGTCTGCACATAATTCTTTACCTCTCAGTTCAGTTTCGTCGGCTAACGGTTACCGTGTGTATATTTTAAAAAACAGTTACATTTTTGTCAAGTAGAAAACAATTTTGTATTATATAAAATAATTAGTGTCTGTCCAGAAAGTTGTATGATGACAGCCATGTATCCTTACTTATAGCCGTCTTATTAAGAAACTATCTGTCCCTGAATGCCGATCTTTGTTTTCTTTACAGGAATATTTTTGCCTGATCCTTTCACTGCCTCTTCAACCAGTTTTACCAGACCCATGCAGCACGGGACTTCCATATAGGCGATGGTTACGGATTTGATATCGTTTTCACTGAGGATGGTCGCCAGTTTTTCCTTATATGCGCCTGCATTATCAAGTTTCGGGCAGCCGAGTGCAAGGGTGTGGCCCTTAATGAAATCATCATGAAATCCTGCATATGCATAAGCGCAGCAGTCAGCAGCTACCAGTAAATCTGCAGCCTGATAATATGGAGCCTTAAGCGGCAGCAGTGTTATCTGTACAGGCCAGTTTCTTAGCTGCGGCGCCGATTCCTGCCGGTTGACTGTCGTTGAAGGCTTGTTTAATTTTATTGTCTGTGCCATGCTTCCGGGACATCCGCACGGCAGGGGCTTCTCTTCTTTATGTTTCTGTCCTGCTGGTTCGTGTTTCTTCTGTGCCTCTTCCATCCGCCATACTGCTTCACTGCCCTTTGTCTTCAGAAGATATTCTTTTGTTGCCTCAATATCGAATGGTTTGGATTCCCTATCTTCTATAACTAATGCACCTGTAGGGCAACCACCTATGCAGTCACCAAAACCATCACAGAAATCTTCCTTGACCAGTTTTGCCTTTCCGTCAACTATCTGCAAAGCGCCTTCCGAACAGGCGCTTACGCAATTCCCGCATCCGTCACAGAGCGCGTCATTGATTGTTATGATCTTTCTTTTCATGATAATCCTCCTTTTGTATTCTTGCGTATTGTCAAAACTTAACCACAGAGACCACAGAGAACATATTAAATATCATTATGTTACAAGAGAACCTGTATTCTCCCCCTCTGTGTGCTCCAATCTTTTACCGGCTTTCAGCATCTTTAAGTCT
>VGWX01000059.1 GCA_016873615.1 Nitrospira sp.
CGGGTTTTGCAGAAAGATTCTCGCCTCGGCGAGTCGCTCCCGCACTCAGGCGGGTTCGCTGAGGAGAAGAGGTGACCCGACAAGCGGGAATGACATCCATGTAGCCTTACTTTTGCACTTATTAGTATGTGCGTTTGAATCCTATCCCTGTTGATAAAATTGTAATCCCTGACAGAGCAGAGAGAAATGCCAGATAAATATTTCTTTGATACAAATCTGCGGATATACATGTTTTTGGCTTCATTGGAAGATGGAGTAAAAAAGTTTTCTGAGTTCTATTTTGAAAGGATGCTTTTTGCAGCGCGCAGGGCGAGGAGGTAGCTGTCTGAGCCAAATCCGCTTATCTGTCCGACAGCGACTCCAGCTATGAAAGACTTCTGCCTGAACTCCTCCCGCTTGTGGATATTGGATAAATGCACTTCTATGGCCGGCCTCTCAACTCCTGCAATTGCATCCCTTATCGCTACACTCGTATGGGTATATGCAGCAGGGTTTATGATCAAGACGTCATAGTCGGCTTTTTGAATAATATCCAGTATCTCTCCTTCGCTGTTCAGTTGTATAACCTTAACATCAATGCCGAGTTCTGATGCAAGAGCTGAGATATCTTTATTTATATCCTTGAGAGATTTGGCGCCATAAATATTTTTTTCTCTTTTGCCGAGCAGGTTCAGGTTAGGGCCATGGATGACCAGGACCTTCTTTGACTGAAGAATTCTCAATTTGATCAGAATTCCCCTTCGAGTTTCGGGATTGCGGTTTTCAGTATAAATCTGCCTTTGCCGTAATTCCCGTCAGGCTTTATCACAAGGGCGAGATAGTAATCGGTATTTATTTTTCTCATTATGATTCCACACCTGTCTGAGATGATAGAAAACTCCCTGGCCTCTCCGAGTCCGAGATTGTCTGCTGCGAGGCTGATATCCTTGATCATCGCAGACGCCTCGGCGCTGAGTCCTGTGAGGTCCACGAGCTTTTCCCTGGCATATTCCTGGACAGACATGCCGTCTCTGCCGATGATCATGGCAGAAACAGCGCCGTCTACTTTATCAACACTATCTTTAAGAACTTCCAGAAAACTCATTTTGTCTCTTTTTTATGCCTTCGAGAAAAGATTCAAGTCTGGATGCCAGTTCCTCTTTATCTCTGCCAAGAAGTTTCAGAAGGGCTCTCAAGTCTTCAGTGCGCTGCATAATATGTCTGTTGTCAGGGTCTGCAGAAAGAATTTTTTTGTATATATTCATGGCCTCGAAGTACTTGCCCCCGGCTATATATTGATCAGCATCTCTTATATCAGGAGCAGATTCCCCGGATACTTTTTCTTCTATTGTGCTTATTTTCTCCTGAACAGCGGGTTCTGGTTTCCTGAAAATGTCTTCAAATGAGATTGATTCTTCCTCGGGCAATTCCTCAACTTCCATTGCATCTGCCACAGCCTCTTCCTGTTTTTCAACTATTTCAGCGTGAGATTCCCATAACTGTAAATCCTCTTCGCTGATGGAAGTTTCAGGAATATTTTCTTCCTCTCCTTTTAATTCCTGTATTGTATTAAGGTGGGACTTCCACAGGTCTTTCTCTTCCTGATTTAGAAGTGTTTCAGGAGGGATATCCTCTGTTTCCTCAATTTTTTCAGTTATTTCATCAGCAATTGGCAGTATTTTATTCTCCTCTTCGCCGGCAGATATTTCAGAAGGCTGCTCTCCCTCATGTTTTGCTTCAGGATGGGCTGTTGCCATCATGTCTTTCTCGGTGAAAGGCATCCCAAATGGTTTCCCCTCTCCTTCTTCTGTTATGATTGGCTCTTGTTCAGCCCCTGATATTTCCTGGAGCTGTGTTGCCTGTGGCTCCTGAACAGGCGGCACAGGTTCTTTCTCAAGGGAAGAGAGACTTGTTGCCGCCCATTCATCCAGCGGGTTCAGTTTCAATACGGTTCTGAACTCTCTTATCGCCTTATCTTTATCTCCGAGCTCTTTGTAAATCTCGGCTAATTTTTTGTGGGCATATAAATTTTCAGGTATTGCAGCGATAACTTTCTCAAATTCAGCCATAGCATCAGCGAGCATGCCTCTCTCAATATATATCTTGCCGAGTGAGACGCGTGCGCTTAGATATGCGGGTTGTTTTTCAAGCCCTTTGATCAGCGCATCTATGGCTTCATCATACATCCCGGCTTTTTTATATTCTTCAGCAAGGGGGACAAAAAGCTTGGAGTTCGGATCTTTTTCTATTTTTTCCTTGAGTCTTTCTATTTCTTCCGATGACATGATATGCCCAAATTTTCAATCAAATAGATAAAAAAGTCAAGCTCTGATTTTGACCATTCTGTCCAGTATTGCATCCGCAACCGCGTCTTTACTTAAAACCGGGAGGCTGATTTCCTTTTCGCCCTCGATAATCACGACTTTGTTCGTATCGACATCGAATCCTGCCCCTGCCTCTGTAACATCATTGAATATAATCATATCCATATTTTTTTCTTTTAGTTTCTTTCTTGCGTTTTCAGTCTTCCGGCCTGTCTCTGCAGCAAAACCGATGATGAAAGGCTTCTTCTTTTTTTTGCCGGCTGCTGCAATAATATCCGGAGATCGTTCGAGATGCAAGATCAGCTTTTCGGATTTTTCGAGTTTCTTCTGAGACATTTTTGCAGGCGTAAAATCAGAAACAGCGGCAGCCATTATAAGGACAGTTGATGAAGGCAGCTCACCGGCAACAGCGTTGAACATGTCCCAAGCAGTCTCGACAGAAATGAAATGGACCCCTTTCGGTTTATCTAAAGATGAAGGGCCGCTTATTAATGTTACCTCTGCGCCTCTCCTGAGAGCAGCCCTTGCTATAGCGTATCCCATTTTGCCGGATGACCTGTTTGACAAAAACCTGACAGGGTCAAGGTATTCCCTTGTAGGGCCGGCAGTGACAAGGATATTTTCATTTAAAAGGTCCTTGTTTGCAAGCGCAGATTTCAGGGACTCGATAATATCAGGGACGTCAGCCATCTTCCCAATGCCTTCTTCTCCACAGGCGAGAGAACCTTTTTCAGGACCGACCTGGATTACTCCAAGAGACAGGAGTGTCTTCAGGTTTTTCCGGAATACCGGATTCTCGTACATCCGCCAGTTCATTGCCGGAGCAATAACTATCTTGCCCCTGAATGAGAGCAGGCATGTGCTTAGCAGATCGTCTGCGATACCATTGGCGAATTTGCCTATTATGTTTGCTGTCGCAGGCGCTATAACGAAGATGTCCGCATCTGCAGGGAGCGTTATGTGGGACATGGGATCACTGAAGATGTCTGCGCAGACTCTGTGCCCGGAGGCAACCTCAAGTGATAACGGCGTTGCAAAATTCTTTGCGGCTCCGGTCATAATAACCTTAACCGATGAGCCTTCTTCCCTTAGTCTTCGTATTAAGTCAAGAGACTTGTAAGCAGCAACTCCTCCTGTAACACCAAGGAGTATGGATTTATTCCTCAGCACCTTCCTCTCGTTTTTCACCGAAGAGGCCTTCAAGAGCCTTCTTGTCTAATGTCTCCTTCTCATGGAGATAAACCTTAAGATCTTTCTCAAACTCAGTAAGGTCTGCGCCGGTAATCTCTCTCTTTTTCTCCTCAAGGATTTTTCTATAATCAAATCTCCTGGAATCTTCTTTTGCCTTTTTTGCCTGGTCTCCTATGAGAAATTCAATGGTATTGTCTACAGTCTCTTCAAGGGAGATAGTTGTAACTTTCTTCGCCTTTGTCCTGACCTTAGGGACAGCACCTACAGCCAGTTCCTTTGCCCGCTGTGATGCTATTGCTATAATCCTGAACCTCCCGTCTATCCGGTCATGATCATATTCAACCGGTAAAGAAATAATATCCATGCTTACATTTCCTCCTGCTTTAAAAAACTCTCTTCGATCCGGAGCGGATTTATTTTTTTGATGCTGACTCTTTGTGAAATAATTACCGCCTCGAATTCCATGAGCGCATCCTCAAGGATGTCGTTAATTATAACATAATCATACTTATCGAAGGTTTTTATTTCTGCGATAGCCCTCCCAAGCCTTTTCCTTATTTCCTCTTTTGAATCTGTCAAGCGGTTTTTCAGTCTTTCTTTCAATGTCGCAAGGGAAGGGGGGAGTATGAAGATATAAATGCCCTCCTTATATTTCTCTTTTATCTGCATAGCGCCCTGTGTGTCTATATCGAGAATTACATCATTGCCGGAGTCCAGAAGCTCTTCAAGCCGTTTTCGTGAAGTGCCATACAGCGCTCCGTGAACCTCTGCCCATTCAATAAGCTCGCCTTTATCAGCCATTAGCCTGAAGTCCTGCCTGTTGATAAAGGTATAATCCCTGTCATTCACTTCTCCCTTACGGGGCTGCCGTGTAGTGTATGATACAGAGAATTGAAGATTCGGGAGTGAAGAAACGAGCTTCCTGCACAATGTTGTTTTACCGGCGCCGGAGGGTGCAGAAACTATGAATAAAGACCCTTTACTCTTCTTCTCCTGCAATGGCTTCCTTTCCTTCGAAGAATCTCTGGGTAATGGTCTCTGCCTGGATTGCGGACAAGATGATGTGGTTGCTGTCCGTTACGATTATCGACCGGGTGCGTCTGCCCTCAGTCGCATCAATAAGCCTGCCTGCTTTTTTTGCCTCTTCCCGAAGCCTCTTCATTGGCGCCGAACCCGGGGTTACAATTGCCACTACCTTGGAAGCAGCTACCACATTGCCAAAGCCGATATTCACCAGTATGGGACTCAAATCACCTTTCTTCATTTTCATCCTCCAACCGAATATAAACTACAGGTTAAGGCTAAGGTTGAGGTTAAGGTAATACTTTTCTCAGCCTCAGCCTTAACCTCAACCTTGTATTTATTGTATATTCTGTACCTGTTCTCTGATCTTTTCGATTTCGTTTTTCATATTGACTACAAGGTTCGATATGGAATAATCACCAGACTTATAAGATAAGGTGTTCACCTCTCTGTTTATCTCCTGAAGCAGGAAATCGAGTTTTTTCCCTATGGTGTTGCCATTGTCAAGAATCTCTATGAACTGTTTCAGATGGTGTTCTATCCTGCTTATTTCTTCCGAAATATCAAGTTTTTCTGCCATGACGGCAGCCTCCTGAACTATCCTGTTATTATCTATCATTCCTGCCTCAACTATCAACCTCAGTCTCTCGGTGAATTTTTCTCTCCATCTGATGATTTCTTCGGGTGCACGCACTTTTATCTCATTATGCATCTCCTGTAAAAGGGCGATCCTTCCACGAATCTCATCTGAAAGTAGGCTGCCTTCCCGCATTCTCATTGCCTCAAGGTTTAAAACAGCTTCATGGAATGTGGCATGCAGAACATCCGTATCAAAATGCGGCTCTTCCTCCATCATGATTTCTCTGTATTCTGTTAATGTCTCTATGCTGATTGTGCCGGGGAGAGAGAGTTGTTTCTGCAGGTCCAGCAGGGCAGCGTATATGTTTCCTGCAAGATCCATGTTTATTTTTAGCTGAGGCGCTTTATCGCTATTTATCGAAACAGACACATCAAACTTCCCCCTCTGAAACTTTCCTTTCAGAATATTCCTTAAGGGTATTTCGTACTGACTCATGTATGGAGGCATCTTTATTGATATATCCATATACCGGTGGTTCAGAGAACGGATTTCAACCGTAAAGTCATTGCCTGCTGCACCCCCGAAACCTGTCATGCTTTGTATCATAATTGTATAGAATATAAAAGAGTCGGATAATTTAGTCAATAAAATTAAATATTTAGCTTTAAGTATTGCAATCTAAAAAGCTTAAATTATAAAATGATTATAAATAAAAAGAATCTTCATCAGGAATAGAGTAATCGTAAGGCGTCAAGCGTAAGGCGGAAAGGGGTTCTCCTTGCGACTTGCTCCTCACGAGTTCTTTGGAGGCGATATGCAGATCGAAAAGATGCAGGTGGATGAACAAATAGGGGAGATTGGAAGGATACTTACCGACCAGGAGAAGAAGAAGGGGATAGTAATCCACGCCCTTCAGCAGATCCAGGCAGATATTGGTTACTTGCCGGAGGATGCAGTGAGAGAACTCTCCAGGCATCTGAATCTTTCGATGTCAGAGATATATAGTGTGGCAAGTTTTTATAAAATGTTTTATTTCAATCCGAGAGGGAAAAAGATTGTGAAAGTATGTCTCGGTACAGCCTGTTATGTGCGTGGTTCAAAAAAGGTTCTGGATTCACTTGAAAATGCTTTTGATATCAAGAGTGGTGAAACGACAGAAGACCTTGCGATGACGTTAGAAACTGTGGGATGCGTAGGTTGTTGTGGTCTTGCTCCGGTAACGACAATCAACGATGAAGTTGCGGGTGAAATAATCGGAAGCAGGAAATTGGAGGGTTTAATCCGGTCTGTAAGAGAAGATTGATTGTATTGCAAAAAAAGAGAATAATGAACTAAAATGATTTTAGAAAGGTCAATACGAATATGAAAAAATTAACCAGTATAGATGACCTTATTGCCCTCCGCAAACAATTGTCCAGTGAAGGTGTATTAGCTCCTAACAAAAAGAGAATAAGGGTTTGCTGTGGAACAGCATGCAGGGCCAACAAATCGCTTAAATTAGCGGATAAGCTTTACTCGGAAGCTAAAAGTAATGATACGGATGTCGAGATAATTACAACAGGATGTCAGGGGCTTTGTCAGTTGGGTCCTGTTATGACTATACAACCCAAGGGATACTTCTACCACAAGGTGAAACCGGAAAGAGCAGGAGATGTGATATCCTGCACCATAAAAGATGAAAAACCTTTGTGGGATCTTCTTTTCCGGCGTTCTATAGGAGAGAAGCCGGCTTATTTCATTCGTGATGTGCCCTTTTACCGAAAACAACAAAGAATTGCACTGAGGAACAATGGAAGGATAGACCCCACCAATATTCTGCATTATATTGCAACCGGTGGGTACAGGGCTTTAGAAAAAGCGCTTTCGACAATGACTGCTCAACAGGTTCTTGAAGAGGTAAAAAAAGCCAATCTCAGGGGAAGAGGCGGCGCAGGATTTCCTGCCGGAGTAAAGTGGGAACATACACGAAAAGCTCCTGATCCGGTCAAATTGGTAATTGCAAACGGGGATGAGGGAGATCCTGGCGCGTTCATGGACAGGTCGATTATGGAAGGAGACCCCCACAGCCTTCTTGAAGGGATGCTCCTCTGTGCATATGCAATTGGCGCACAGCAAGGAATCATTTATGTCCGTCATGAATATCCTCTGGCCGTAAAGCATTTACAGATAGCTATCAAACAGGCAGAGGATTCAGGACTCTTGGGCAAAAATATCCTTGGGAAAGGACTCGATTTCAGGGTCCAGATAAAAGAAGGCGCAGGCGCTTTTGTCTGTGGTGAAGCTACGGCGCTTGTTGCTTCAATAGAGGGGGAACGCGGATTCCCGAATCCGAGACCTCCGCGACTATCTGAACATGGCGGCGGGCCATGGGGCTATCCGGCCAATCTGAATAATATAGAAACTTATGTCTGTGTCCCTACTATTATAGAAAAGGGCGCGGGCTGGTTCCTCAAAACAGGAACTGCAACCTCCCCTGGCACCAAGGTTTTTGCCCTGACCGGCAAGGTAAAGAATACAGGCCTTGTTGAAGTTCCCATGGGTATGACCCTGAGAGAAATTATTTTTGATATTGGAGGAGGGATCATCGGGAATAAGAAATTCAAGGCGGTCCAGACCGGGGGGCCATCCGGCGGATGCATTCCTGAGCAGCACCTTGATTTGCCCATCGATTTCGACTCCCTGGCAAAGGTTGGTTCTATTATGGGTTCGGGCGGTATGGTAGTAATGGACGAAGATAACTGCATTGTAGATGTTGCAAAATTTTTCCTTTCTTTCTGCCAGGCAGAATCCTGCGGCAAATGCTATCCCTGCAGGGTCGGCACCTATCAGATGCTTCAGATCCTTGAAAAGATAACATCAGGCCAGGGAGAAGAAGGTGATATAGAAAGACTCGAAACACTCGGAAGATACATAAAGAGCAGTTCCCTGTGCGGACTTGGCAAGAGCGCGCCCAATCCCGTTCTTACCACGATTAAATATTTCCGTGAAGAATACGAAGAGCATATAAGAGACAAATATTGCAGGGCGTTTGTATGTCAGGGACTCGGGCAGATCTCATTAAACACGGATATCTGTTATCAGTGCAAACGTTGTATGGATATTTGTCCCTATGAGGCGATAAGAGAGTCTGAAGAGGGCTTGTTCTATATAGACCAGGTTTTCTGTCAGAGATGCAAGGCATGTTTTTCAGTATGCCCTCTGGGAGCGATAGAGATTAAGGAGCAGCCGGTACTTTTTATAGATAAAGAGCTCTGCTATTTCTGCAGGAACTGCATTAATATTTGCAGGGTCGATGCAATTAAAGAGACTTCAACAGGTTTTATGATTGACAGCACACTCTGCAAGAGATGCGGTGACTGTTTTAAGGTATGCCTGATGGGAGCCATTAAATATGAAAAGGAAGGGAAACTTCTCAGGAAAGGAATAGTGGCGCCTCTGGAAGTGACAGTGGAAAAAGAGGAGATAATCGGAGAAATAACCATTGATGAAATACGAATGGATGCTGAAGAGAAGACCTGCTCCGTACAGAAAGCCCTCACCTTTCTTGAGGAATTCATAGCAGGACCGATGTGCGGCAGGTGCTATCCATGTTCGCTCGGAACAGAAGAGGCAAAGATCAGGTTGATCAGACTCAGCCAGCATCTTGATTACGCAACTGAATCAGATCTCCAGGCACTCAAAAGAATCGCTTCTTTCATGATTGAAAGCTCATACTGTAAAAAAGGCAGGGATACAGGCAGATTCCTCGCAGAAAAGATTGAATCCGCAGAGGAGGAATTCAGACTGCATATCTCCGGCATCTGTCCAAAAAGGGAATGCATCAGTTCAATAGAGTATGTAGTAAACCCGGACCTGTGTGTTGCATGCGGAGCATGTGTAAAGAGATGCAAGTATGATGCAATAAAGGGAGAAGCAGCCGAATCTGCCGCAGGAGTCCTGCCCTTTGAGATAAAGCAGAAAGTATGTGTACGGTGCGGGGAGTGCGTGAATGTCTGCCCCACAGGAGCAATTGAAGTCATTTCAAGGATAAAAGAAGAATTAATCAATAAATAATAGCTTCTTGTTATTGTGAGGAGGAATTGATGGAGAAACTGGTGGAGCTTCAGATTGACGGAAAAGAGGTGAATGCACCGCTGGGCATGAATCTTATCGATGCAGCTGAGCTTGCAGGCATTCATATCCCGCATCTCTGTTATCTCAAAGGCATGAGAGGTTTCGGGGCATGCAGACTATGTCTTGTTGAAGTGGAAGGCATGAAAGACCCTGTCATTGGATGCAATACAAAAGTAAAGGAAGGCATGGTTGTACAAACACAGACTGAAAGGGTGCGGGATATAAGAAGATTTGTTCTGGACCTGATCCTCGCCATACATCCTCTCGATTGTCTGACATGCACCAAGGCAGGAGTATGCAACCTCCAGCAATATGCGTATGAATACGAACTGAAAGATACCTCCTTCACAAGAAAAAAGATGGGATATCCGATAGATCAGTTGAACCCGTTCATCAGAAGAGATCCATTGTACTGTATCCTCTGCGGGCGGTGTATAAGGGTTTGCAAAGAACAAGGGACAAAGGTCCTTGATTTTATTGGAAGGGGTATCAATGCAGAGATCGGTACTGCCTATAATAAGCCGCTCCGCGAGTCAGGGTGCACATTCTGCGGCAGTTGCATTGATGCATGCCCTGTAAATGCCCTTCCGGAAGCAGACAGATGGCGTAAGGGGAGAGAATGGGAATATATAAAAACAAAATCCGCATGTCTTTTCTGCGGCAGTGGCTGTGATATTCTCATAAGCACAAAAGATAACAGTATCCAGAAGATAAATACCGGTGCAGAACCAGGTTCTGCAAAGAAATATATCTGTGCATATGGAAGATTCGGTTACGACTTTATCGATTCTGAGAAACGAATTGCCGCTCCTTTGAAAAGGCTCAACGGTGAACTGAAAGAGACGACATGGAAAGACGCCCTCAACATAGTAGCTGCAAAGCTTAAGGAAGCCGGTGGGAATACAGGCTTTATGAGTGTTGCAGGTATGCTGAACGAAGATGCGTTAACTCTGAAAAGGTTTGCCAAAAATGTTGTAAAAACGAAGCACTTTGATACCACAATGAGCCTATATTCAGATGTGCGCTCTTTAAAGGATTCCCACTCGTCGCTTATTACAACCTCAGACCTTATTGTTCTTGTCGGTTTAAATCCGTCACAATGGAACAGGATATTGCCTGCTCTCAATGCCTCCATACGAAAGAGGGTTCACAGGGGCGGAAAACTCATTGTTATCAATTCAGATATTGACGCCTCTGAAACCAGAATCCAGGAAGTGGCCACGGTGAGTCTGGAAGGCGATGAGATCCCCATACTGAAAGGCATTGCCAAGGCTTTAATAGAAAAAGGGGAAAAAGCTGATATTCAATTGAAATCGGCAGTATCAGATGCGGAAATCTCCAAAGATATTGAAATGGCGGCAAAGCTTATTCTCGAAGCCAAAAACCCTCTCATATTTACCTCTCCGTCACTTTTTGAAGCATCAGCGAACATTAGTCTGATTAAAGGGAAAGTGATAGCTGTCGGGCTTGAGAGTAATGCCAGGGGCATGGCACAGATTGGCTTAACAACAGAAGGGAAGACGTATAAGGAAATGGCGTCCGACGGGATGAAAGCCCTTTATGTGATCGGTGAAGTGCCTCTTGTGAAAAGACCTGATACTGATTTCCTTGTTGTACAAAACTCCCATCTCACAGAGCTTGCCGAACAGGCAGATATTGTGCTTCCTGCAACCACATTCTACGAATCTGACGGTACTATCCTGGATTATCTCGGAAGATTCAAGAAGGTCAGCAAGGTCATAGAACCTCTTGGAGCATCAAAAAACCACAGGGACATCTTTATCACCCTCTCAAAGATCCTGAAATCACCGATGAAGAAACCGACAGAAGCAGAGATTGAGAAAGCATTAAAGGGGAAACCGAAAATTACCTTCAGACCGTTCGTCAGAAAAACAGGGTTTGATATATCTCCCAAGGAATTCATAGAGGCTATCAATGCCTCTGTGCTAAAAAGTCGCAGGCTCTCATGGCTTTTGGAACTTAAGTCATCAAGGGCAGTTGCAGCCTGACTGCCCGATATAAATAATATTCTTCTATAACTGAATAGCCCTTTCACAGAGGCCTCAGGTTTCTTTTTTTCCCTCACAGGAATGATGAAACTGATTGAATATGCAAGCATTTTTTTTGTATAGTATTTGAGTTTTTCTGTGAAAGCGTTGGGAAAACACCTATACGGTTTAGTTTTTATGCTAAAATATACTACTTTAAACGCTTCTGGAGGATGGAAATGGCAGATATCGTAGAGATAAGATGGCATGGGAGAGGAGGCCAGGGAACAGTCACTGCTGCGAAAGTTCTTGCAGATGCTTGCCTGAGCGGCGGAAGACATGTGCAGGCCTTCCCTGAATACGGCCCTGAGAGGGCCGGAGCCCCGTTGAGGGCATATAACAGAGTGAGTTCAAAAGAGCTCAGAATGCACTGCCCGGTTCTCAACCCACAGGTTGTCAGTGTTGTGGATGCCACTCTGCTTGACAGCATTAATGTTGCCGAGGGAGCTACAAAAAATGCATTATTTGTCGTTAACACATCAAAGGACCCGGGAGAAATAAGGGCTAAACTGAATGCAGGTTCAGAACAAAAGGTATTTACTGTTGATGCGTCAAAGATCGCAATGGAGTGTATCGGAAGGGCATTACCCAATGCCCCCATGCTTGGCGCTCTATGTAAAATGACAGGGCTTATCACCCTCGATCATCTCCTTGAGGATGTCAGGAAAAGCTTTGGAAAGAAATTTTCACAAAAAATAATCGATGGCAACCTCGAAGCAACACGGCGTGGATATGAGGAGGTAAAGGAAGGATGAAACTCAAAGGATGGAAAGAAGTAAATCCAGGTGCGGTAATAACCGAAGCCGGGAATGCTGTTGAGATTAAGACAGGCTCCTGGAGATCATCTAAACCGATATGGAAGGAAGAAAACTGCATACAATGCCTTTTTTGCTGGATTTATTGCCCTGATATGTCTGTAAAGGTCAAAGACGGCAAAAGGGAAGAGTTCGATTATGATTATTGCAAAGGTTGCGGGATATGCGCTGTTGAATGTCCCGGGAAGAAGGGCAATAAGGCTATTATTATGGTAGAGGAGGGGAACTAATGGCAAAGGTTGTTGCTGTAACAGGAAATGAAGCAGTTGCCGTTGCCTTACGTCAGGTGAATCCCGATGTCTGTGCAGCATACCCCATAACTCCTCAATCAGATATGATGCAGAGATTTTCCGGTTTTATATCGGACGGCCGGGTCAAGACAGAGCTTATTCTTGTTGAGAGCGAGCACAGTGCAATGAGTTCCTGTGTCGGTGCGTCTGCTGCCGGCGGAAGGGTTATTACTGCAACTTCATCTCAGGGACTTGCCCTCATGTGGGAGATATTGTATATAGCCTCAGGCACAAGACTTCCGATTGTCATGCCGGTAGTCAACCGTGCCCTGTCAGCCCCATTGAATATCCATGGTGACCATTCTGATGCCATGGGCGCCAGAGATACCGGTTGGATACAACTGTGGTCTGAGAATGCACAGGAGGCGTATGATAATGCTATTCAGGCATTCCGTATTGCTGAGCATATGGATATACGGCTTCCCATAATGGTTTGTATGGATGGTTTTATCATAAGTCATTCCATAGAGAGGATAGAGTATCTGGAGGATGAAGAGGTCAAGAATTTTGTCGGTGAGTTCAGGCAGCTAAACCCTTTGCTGGACATTGAGCATCCGGTCAGTTACGGACCTCTGATACTTACTGACTATTACATGGAATACAGAAAAGCACAGGATGAGGTTGAATCAAAAGTTGCAAAAGTAGTTTTGGAAGTCGCTCAGGATTTTGAGAAACTATCAGGAAGAAAATATGATTTATTTGAGACATACAGGCTCGACGACGCAGAAATAGGGCTTGTCATCCTCAACTCTGCAGCCGGCACCTCGAAGGATGTGGTTGATGAATTCAGAAGCAGGGGCATTAAGGCAGGTCTCTTGAAGCCCAGGTTATACCGTCCGTTCCCGTATAAGGAAACAGGAGAAGCTTTGAAACATCTGAAGGCTCTCTGTGTGCTGGACAGGGCTGACGCCTTTGGCGGTTCATTCGGTCCGGTCTATCTGGATATCGCAACAAGCCTGTATCCTTATAAAGAGAAGCCGGCGCTGATCAACAAAATATACGGACTCGGTGGAAGGGATTATATGCCTGAACATGCGGAGTTTGTTCTTGACGAGCTTGTCGATATAGCACAAACAGGGACGGTCAAGAGCTATAAGGAATACATAGGAGTGAGGGAATAACATGCCAAAAGGACTTACATTAAGAGAACTCTCAAAGAAAGAAGTTTTACTGTCATCAGGGCACCGGATGTGTGCCGGTTGCGGCGCTCCAACGGTCGTGAAGATGGTTCTCCTTGCATCCGACTATCCCATAATAGCGGCAAATGCTACGGGATGCCTTGAGGTGTCGACCTGTATATCCGACTATACAGCATGGAAGATTCCCTGGATTCACAATGCATTTGAAAATGCTGCTGCTACCATCTCCGGCGTTGAGACAATGTACAGGTCTTTGAAAAAGCAGGGCAAGATAGACAAGGAAATAAAGTTCATTGCCTTTGGCGGTGACGGCGGCACCTATGATATAGGTCTGCAGAGCCTTTCCGGCGCTATGGAGCGGGGTCATGACATGCTCTATATCTGTTATGACAACGGCGCGTACATGAATACCGGTATCCAGCGTTCAAGCGCAACACCTTTCGGCGCTGATACCACAACCAGGCCTGCGGGCAGCGTTGTACAGGGCAAGACCGAACAGAGAAAGAACCTGACAAAGATCATGGCAGCCCACAACATCCCCTATGCAGCCCAGGCTTCTCCGAGCCACTGGATGGACCTCATGAGAAAAGTGCGGAAGGCGCTGGAGATAAACGGGCCGAAGTTTATGAATATCATTGCCCCCTGTAACAGAGGATGGAGGTCGAGGACCGATGATGCGATTCTGTTAAGCAGGCTTGCTGTTGAGACCTGTTACTGGCCGCTCTATGAAATAGAGAATGGAATTACAAAGATAACCTTCAAGCCGAAAGAAAAGAAACCGGTTGTCGATTTTCTGAAACCGCAGGGAAGATTCAAACACCTCTTCAAACCTGATAACGAAGGGATACTGAATAGATTGCAGGCAGAAATAGACAGGGAGTGGGGCAGGCTTCAGAAGGAAGAAACCTGTTATGCTTCTTGATTATCTCCGGGCAATTATGATAGGTTTTAGACAATGAGTGATTCAAACCTTGTAATGTACGAAGAGGAGTTCCGTAAGATAGACGCGGAACTCCAGAAACTGCATCAGCAGTCAAACGCAAAGGTTGTTTTTCTTGTTGATAAAAACGGCCAGCTGATAGCGTCAGCCGGAGAAACACACGACATCGATACGACATCGCTTGCATCTCTTACTGCCGGAAACATAGCAGCAACCGGAGGGATTGCAAGGCTTCTGGGAGAAAAGGAATTTACCATCCTTTTCCACGAAGGAGAGAAGGACAACATCCATATATCGCTTATCGGACAAAGGATCATTCTGGTTGTCATATTCGACAGCAGGTCATCTCTGGGGCTTGTAAGGCTGCGTGTCAAGAAGACATCGGATGCAATCGGCAAGATATTCAATGAGATAACACAGAAGGTTGAAAAAGATAAGGGCGAGGGGAAATTGGAAGAGTCTATTTTTGCAGAGATCAGCGATGAAGATATCGACAACCTCTTCAGGTAGGTGCCTGGTAAGTGTCCTTTATTAATTACTCTTCACGTGAAATAAACTGTAAGATTGTCTATTACGGCCCCGGTCTTTGCGGAAAGACCACAAACCTCCAGTACATATACAGGAGAACGAATCCTGAACAGAAGGGAAAGCTTATATCATTGGCCACCGAGTCAGAGAGGACACTTTTTTTTGATTTTCTGCCTTTAGCCCTTGGTGACATCAAAGGCTTCAGGGTGAGGTTTCACCTCTATACTGTTCCGGGGCAGGTTTTCTATGCAGCGAGCAGAAAACTCATCCTCAAAGGCGTTGATGGTGTTGTCTTTGTTGCCGACAGCCAGCTTGAGAGGATGGAGTCCAATATGGAGAGCCTTGAAGACCTGAAGATCAACCTCGCAGAGCAGGGGTATGAGCTCGAGAAGCTTCCGTACACAATACAATACAATAAAAGAGATCTGCCGAATATTGTGCCTGTCGAGGAAATGGATAAGCTCCTGAATATCCGCAGGGTGACATGGTTTGAGGGAGTTGCCGTAACCGGCAAAGGAGTCTTCGAAACCCTTAAAGCTGTTGCCAGACAAGTCCTGTTTGAACTGAAGAAGCACTATTAATTTTGGTGGACGGTAGGGGATTCGAACCCCCGACCCCAACGTTGCGAACGTTGTGCTCTCCCAGCTGAGCTAACCGCCCATAGGATTATCTGATTAGATATTATAAAGATGTACTCCCTATCTCCACAAGTTATTTTGCAAATCATCCATAGCGAACTCTGTATGTATCTGGGTTCCTGTTTTCACGGGAATAGCGTCATTCCTGTGGAAGCAGTAATCCGGTTATTGAAAGGATATTAAGAGATTAATAGCATAATTTAGAGTGGTACTTGATATATTCAGGTTAAATCATTTATATTTTATTGACTTTTCGGTAAGTATTTTTTAAGATTATGGTAATGCAAATCCTTGGAAAAGGATTAAGGATCGGAAAAATGTTTAGTACCCTGAACAGGGTAAACGGGCAGAAACCATGAAAGTCAGGGTTGGTGTCTATATTTGCAGCTGCGGGACAAACATCTCTGATAATGTAGACATAGATCAGCTTGTTCAGTTTTCATCCAGCCTCGAAAATGTCGTATATGTGAAACTCAACAGCCTC
>VGWX01000060.1 GCA_016873615.1 Nitrospira sp.
ACATTCCTCTGCCTGAAGTCAGACTTGTTAACTGGTTTGCATAGGTCAGCATTTCAGACATGGGCACTTGTGCGTTTATCTTCTGGTTGCCTCCTGCCTGCGGCTCAACTCCCTGAACCCTGCCTCTCTTTGAATTCAGATCTCCTATTACAGCGCCAAGGGTTTCATCAGGGGTTGTGACCTCTATCTTCATGATCGGTTCAAGCAGTATGGGTTTCGCATCCTGCACAGCTTTTCTTAATGCCATGGACCCGGCTATCTTAAACGCCATTTCAGAAGAGTCTACTGTGTGGTAGGAGCCGTCGAACAAGGAAACCTTAACATCAACCAGAGGATATCCGGCAATGACTCCTTCTTTCATGGTCTCAATAACACCTTTTTCAACAGCAGGCCTGTACTGCTGGGGAATAACGCCCCCGACTATTTTGTCGGCAAATTCATATCCCCCGCCTCTGGGAAGAGGCTCTATTGCCAATGAGCAATCACCATATTGTCCGCGGCCGCCGGACTGTTTCTTGTATTTACCCTGAGCCTTTGAAGCTACCTTAATCGTTTCTCTGTAAGGCACCTTGGGTGTTTTCATGAGTACCTCAACTCCGAACTTCCTTTTCAGCCGTTCAAGGGTAACCTCGAGATGTACCTGCCCCATACCGGAGAGGAGCATCTCCTTTGTCTCTTCGTCTCTCTGGAACTTCAGTGTCGGGTCCTCTTCAAGGATCCTGTGCAGTCCTGTGCCGACCTTATCTTCATCCCCTTTGCTCTTTGGAGCTATTGCATATGAAATAATCGGATCGGCAAATTTCAATTTGTTAAAAACAATAGGATGCGAATCGTCAGACAGCGTATCGCCTGTGACTGTTTCCTTGAGCTTTGCAACAACTCCTATTTCTCCCGGGCCGATTGTCTGGGCTGATATCTGCTTTTTCCCCATGAGATAAAAGACCTGGCCGATCCTTTCCTTTGCCCCGGTTGTTGTATTGAGGACATTCGAATCAGCCCTGAGCGAACCGGAATAGACCCTGAATATTGAAAGCCTCCCTGCAAACGGGTCTGCTATTGTCTTGAAAACATAAGCCGACAATGGCTCTGTCTGCAAAGGCTTTCTCTCAAGATCTCTGCCGTCCTTAGGATGTTTGCCTTTAATGGGAGATATCCTTGACATTTCAGCAGGCGACGGCAGACAGAGAACAACAGCATCAAGAAGCTGAGGCACTGCGATATTCCTGAGCGCAGAACCGCATGTTACCGGAATGAACCTTTTTGTGAGCGCTCCCTCTTTTATCCCTTTGATTATCTCCTCGTCTGTGAGAGTTCCACCCTCAAGGTATTTCTCGAGCATCGCATCATCAGACTCTGCAATCTTTTCGATCAGCTTTTTTCTGTATTCTTCTACCTCGGGCATCATATCAGAAGGGATTTCAGATTCAGTTGCCTTACCGTTATCAAATGTAAATGCCTTCATTTTTGTCAGGTCAACAATACCCTTAAAGCTTTCACCTGAGCCTATCGGCAACTGCAGGGGTAAGGCATCTTTTCCAAAAGCCTTTTCAATTTCTCCTAATGCCCTGAAAAAATTTGCATTTTCTTTGTCCATTTTATTGACAAAGACAATCCTCGGCAATTCGAATTCAGAAGCATACTTCCATATCTTCTGCGTTTCAGCCTTTACCCCCGAAAGTGCGCTGACAATCACAATTGCTCCGTCAACGCCCCTCAGGCAACCCCTCGTATCCTCCAGGAAATTGATAAAACCCGGGGTGTCAACAAGGTTTATTCTGTAGCCATTCCAGTTAAAAAACGCAACTGATGATATTATGGTTATTTTCCTTGCTATCTCTTCAGGCTCATAGTCTGTTGTGGAAGTTCCGTCATCAACCCTTCCGAGCCTGTCTATTGAACCGGAATCGAACAGCATTGCCTCAATAAGTGAGGTCTTGCCTGCGCCACCATGTGCAATAACAGCAATATTCCGTATTTTATCCACTTCAAAGTTAGCCATAAATTCCCCCTTTACATAAATTTTAATCTAAACATATTTCTAAGGATTTCAGGCTTAGGTTAAGGTTGAGGTTAAGCTTCAAAGAAAATTTTCTTAACCTTGACCTTAATCTTAACCTGTCTCATCTATGATTTTCTCAATAACCGGAGCGGACTCGGTTTTTCCCCCGGATCTGCTGCTCCACAGCTTTACAGCAATAAAAGATACAGCGAATGCGATAAATCCGGTGACGGCTGACACAATATCCGGATCGAGCCTCACAAAGTAATGACTGATAAGCTCTTTGCCAATGACAGCCCCTGTGATCAGGGCGAGAGCCGGGATGCCATAGACAATGAGAGAGCCTTTCAAATATGTATGCGACTTCATCACTATCTTCACTTTCTGTCCGATATCGGCATGAACAGGATTGAGGGCTTTTATCTCCATATATTGCTCATCAGGCTTGCATATCCCTAATGAACAACCCTCACAGGCGCTTTTCCTCGGTATGGATACGACTGCCATTATGCCCTCGATGCCCTTGATGACGCCAACCTCTTCCACAGCATCAAATTTTACCATAACAGGTCTCGAAAAGTCCTGAAGTATCTGCTCACATGAGCCGTCCGGTTTGTGGGCGTAGTTTGACAAAACAGTCGCTCATTGGATAGTTTATATCGAAAAAATTTACCTGTTCAGATTAAAATATTCTCTGAGGTTATTATGCAAATAATAAGGATACCGCGTATAATGCAGGACACGGCAAAAGGTTATAGTTTGCGTGGAAAATCAACAGGTTTTGTCCCGACCATGGGGGCGCTTCACGAAGGTCATATGAGCCTGGTCAGGAGGGCAAAACAGGAAAATGATATCAGTGTAGTAAGTATATTCGTTAATCCAATACAGTTTGGGCCGTCTGAGGATTTTCAGAAATATCCAAGGGATATGGAAGGAGATGCAGAGAAGCTTCGCAGGGAAGGAGTAGATATACTTTTCATGCCTGACATCGCTGCAATGTATCCTGAAGGGTTCGTTACTTATGTTGAGGTTGGGGAGATTTCAGGGAAGCTCTGTGGCGCGTTCAGGCCGGGTCATTTCAGGGGTGTTGCGACTGTTGTTGCAAAACTCTTCAATATTATGAAACCGGTCAGGGCATACTTCGGGCAAAAGGATTTTCAACAGACTGTGGTTATCAGCAAAATGGTTAAGGACCTTGCCATGGATATCGATGTCGTGACATGTCCGACGATACGGGAGCGGGATGGCCTTGCAATGAGTTCCAGAAACGCATACCTGAATGAAGGACATAGAGAAGCGTCTGCAGTAATCTACAGGTGTCTGAGAGAGGCTTCGGATTTGATCAAATCTGGTATAATAGAAATACAAGCTGTCAAAAAGGCAATGCATGAGGAACTCCTCGGAGAACCTGCTGTTTCAGGGATTGATTATGCCGGCATATATGACCCGGAAACCCTTAATGAGCCTTCTGAGATAAAGGAGGCTATTCTCCTCGCCGTTGCAGTGAGAATCGGAGATACAAGGCTCATAGATAATATTGTTATAAATGTGAAGAAAGAGAGGTAACCTGAATGTTTCAGAGAGTCCACATTCAGATACTTGACAACCCTACGGAAGTTGTCCTCTTTGATGATAGTTCGTCGGATGTGGCAGGAACAAATAAGATACTGTCGGATGAACTCTCCAAGGAAATGAATTATTTTTATCCTTCTGTCGTATGTGTGGAATATGTTGACCTGTTCATGGACGGAGAGGAAGAGTTTGACGATATAAAGGAACTTTTAAGAATGGGTGCGCTCAATACCCCTGTTGTTTTAATAAACGGCGTTTTGAAGATACACGGCGGCATCCCTGCTTCAGTGATCAAAAGGGAAGTGGAAAAGCTCCTCTCTTCAGGGCCGGTACATTAAACCATAAAAATAGTTCAGGGTTATCCTTTGACAACCTCATGATTCAAGACCTTCTAATACCTTTTGTATCTATAGGGCTGGCAGAGCTGGGTGACAAGACCCAGCTTGCTGTCCTATGCCTCGCTTCCAAAACAACGAAATATCTGCAACTGCTGTTAGGGGTCATCCTTGCTTTTGCCATAACAGACGGATTGGCAATACTTCTGGGGAATTTCATAACAGCCTATATTCCGATTTTATATATCAAAATAGTCTCAGGCGCCATATTTATCATTTTCGGACTTATCACGTTGCTGAACAACAAGACTGAAGAAGCCCAATGTGAGCTGAAACAACCATTTACATCAGGATTCTTCCTTATCCTTGTATCCGAAATGGGAGACAAGACTCAGATAGCCTCTGGATTGTTTGCTACAAAATATAATCCTGTCATGGTATTCATCGGAGTAATTTTAGCACTTACAATCCTGTCGGTAATGGCTGTCTATTTAGGGAAGTTCATTGCCCTTAAAATTAACAAGAGGACAATTTCGAAGGTTGCCGGCATAGTGTTTATTGTATTGGGAATACTATGCTTCATTTAAAAAAAATTATGAGGAAGTAGAAAATGAAATGACCGGTATGTAGTGTTGATTTGACAATGTCAGAAAGGCAGGGAATCGAAATTGACTATTGCCCTCAATGCAGGGGAGTATGGCTTGATAGGGGCGAGTTTGACAAGATTATCGAGAGGTCCACTTCCTATCAACTTGGTGTCAGTCTGATGGATAAGTCAGGATATAACCCGATTGGAGCCATTGAGTTCTGGAATAGGATGAAACAGGGAAGGCAGGGGAAAGAGCCCCTTGTGTATCTTTCTACACATCCTGTGGATGACAAGAGAATAGTGGAGATTGAGAAAATACTGCAGAATCAGCATAAACAAAGACAGTCAATTTGAAACTGTCAAAACATTGCAGATCAGACAATCTTCTAATCCGGGAATTTCCATAGTAATTTCTCTACTGTAGGGAATAGCTTTATGTCCGTATGAGGGAGGAAGAGGGCGGACATGTATTCGTCCATAAACCTCCTTGAGACAGAGAGTTCAATATTTGTCATCCTGAGAGCTATTTCTTCTGCTTCTTTTCTCATCTTGTCCGAGAGGAGACAGAGGTAAGCGCCTGCAATGGAAGTGTTGCCGAGGAATATGAATTTTTCTCTCGCTATATCAGGCAACATGCCGATGATAATCGCCCTTTCAATGTTGAGATAATTTCCGAAGCCGCCGGCAATATACACACGTTCAACATCGTCGAGCACAATGCCTACCTTCTTCAGCATGAGGGAAATTCCAGCATAGATTGCTGCCTTTGCCCTGATGATATTTTCTATGTCAATTTCTGTAAGGACAATTTCTCTGCGCCCATCGCTGTAAAACAAGAACTCGGGTCCTTCGAAGCCATCCCTGATCCTGTCTGTTTTGATTCCTTTCAGAAGCCTGCCTTTCTGATCGATGATCCCTGACAGGAACAATTCGGTTATTGCGTCTATCATGCCTGATCCGCATATCCCCACTGGCTTCCCGCTGCCTATTACTCCAAGTTCAGGTTCAAATGTCTGCGGATCGATTTTTATGGACTCAACAGCCCCTTCTGTTGCCCTCATGCCATGCCTTATACCGCTACCTTCAAAACACGGTCCGGCAGAGCAGGCAGCAGTCACAAGCCATTCATTATTGCCGAGAACGATCTCTCCGTTTGTACCGATGTCGAGGAAAAGAGATATCTCGCTCCTTCTGTGCATTTTTGAAGCGAGAACACCTGCGACTATATCTCCTCCGACATAGCTTGCAACACAGGGGACTGTATAAATAGAGGCCAGATTATTGATGTTGAGCCCGGCTGTCCAGGCCTTCCATACTGGGAAGGTATTCAGAGATGGAGTATAAGGCTCTTCTCTTATATATTCGGGATTAATGGACCAGAAGAAATGAGACATGACTGTATTGCCGGAAATCACCGCTGACTCAATATCTTCAGCCATTATGTTATGTCTTTCAACCAAGGGGGCTATCAGGTTATTAATATCAGTAACGACTGCGTCTCTAAGTTCTGCAATCCCATTTTCTTCAGTTGCGTAAACTATTCTCGTAATAACATCATCTCCATGCCTGATCTGAGAATTGTAGGTTGAACCGACATCAACGAGAGTTCCATCAAAAAGATCAACGAGGTATACAACCACTGTAGTTGTCCCCACATCTGCTGCAATGCCGAATCTTTTTTTGTTTTCAATCCGGGATATGCAAACAGCTTCAGGATCATGAGTATATCCAAGATTTATTTTCCAGCCTGCATCCCTCAATGAATGAGCCAAGGATGAAACAAAGCCAAGAGAAAATCTCATCCCATGCAACCCTTTTTCCTCAAGGGCTTTCTTGAGCCGTTCAAGGTCGCTTACGTTGTTGTCAATAGTGGGAGGAGGAATATCAAGGGTAATCCATTTTATAAGCGGAGAGATAACACCATCCATGGACTGGAACAGTCCAAAAAGGTCTTTTGACCTTGAGATCTCAATTACATCTCCTACGACAAGTCTCGATTCCTTTGGGATATCTATGACCATATCTCCATCCGGGAATGTCCGGCATGCGAGAGTTATTCCTGACTGGATATCAGACGGGGCAAGTTTGCCGGTAGATTCTGTCCTATATTTCCCCTCGAGTATCTTAATGCGGCATTTGCCGCATATCCCTTTTCCGCCACATGAGGCAACAAGATATATTCCCTGCTCTTTGAAAGTCTGCAGCAGGTTTTCGATTTTATGTACATTAAAATTTTTGCCTGTTGAAAGTGTAATCTGCATTTTGCTGCATTTATCATAACACACCCCCAGCCCCTCTTTTTATAGGGGGCAGCGGGTGTGTTTATGTTAATTCTATTTTGAGACAGTTAATGAGCGAATGCCTCGAAGTTGAGCTTCGGGGTTTTCAGTTGTTCCCTCCCCCTTGAGGGTGGAGGGTTAGGGAGAGGGTGTTTGATGGAAGATAAATTCAACACCCTCCCCTTAATCCCCTCCCCTCTCCGCACTCAGGCGGATTCGCCGAGGCGAAAAGGGAGGGGAGATTTAAGATACCTCGTCGCGAAAGCCTTCGGGACTGTGTGGTAGTTCATTAAAATGCATTGATGGAGACTATCAACATACATTTGGAAACATTTTTGTTATAATCTAATAAATTCTTTTTTGAAAAAGGAGGATACTGTGAAAAGGCTTATAAACATAGCAATAGCATTTGCATCGTTGTTTATCTTTCTTAAAGGGTATGCTCTGGCTGTGCCGTCTGAAGCGCCTCCGCCCGGCAAAATCTGGATTGAAGCCGGTGCAGAATGGATACTGGTGGTTGCTCCTCCGGGAGACGGTCCTTACATCTGGAGAGAGGGCAGATGGATCATAGACCAAACACCTCCTCCTTCTGATGCTGAATGGATTCCCGGACATTGGGTTCCGGCACATCATAAAAAAAATGTATATATTAAGGGTCACTGGGTGCCGGGCCACTGGGAGGCAATACAATCACCCGGCCCGGGCGCAAAATGGGTGCCGGGCCACTGGAAAGGCAATAAATGGGTGCCTGGTCACTGGAAAGGGGCGCCGCCTCACGGAAAAAAATGGGTGCCGGCGCATCGTGGTCCGGCTGAACGATGGATACCCGGCCACTGGAAATAAAGGTTCGCTATATAATATAGAATCCGGCTTGTTATAGAAGGCAATAGGCTAATACTATTAAGGAAAGAGGTTTCTGGGTAATGCTTATAGTACAGAAATACGGAGGCACATCAGTCGGGAGCATAGAGAGGATAAAGGCTGTTGCAAAACGTGTGGTTGATACAAAAAAACAGGGCAATAAGGTGGTTGTCATTGTGTCTGCGATGTCGGGCGAGACAGACAAGCTTATCGGTTTTGCAAATCAGGCGTCCCCAAACCCGGTCGGACGCGAAATGGATCTCCTCCTTTCTTCGGGAGAAAGGATAAGCGCTGCGCTGACAGCGATCGCAATTAATGAGCTGGGTCATAAATCAATGTCTTTCACAGGCAGACAGGTGGGGATCATCACGGATGAAGCCCATACAAGTGCAAAGATAGAGAGAATAACCGGAGAACGGGTGAAGAAGGCATTAGATAAGGGGATTATAGCTGTCATCGCAGGTTTCCAGGGTGTAACAGAGACTTCTGAAGTGACTACGCTCGGAAGGGGCGGGTCTGATTTGACGGCTGTTGCGGTTGCAGCTGCGCTTGATGCAGACCTCTGTGAGATCTATACTGATGTTGATGGTGTGTATACGACAGACCCCAATATTGTGCCTGAGGCAAAAAAACTCGATAAGATTTCATATGAGGAGATGCTTGAACTTGCAAGCCTTGGCGCAAAAGTTCTGCAGACCAGGTCGGTCGAATTTGCAAAAAAGTACGATGTTCCTGTTATTGTAAGGTCGAGTTTCAATAATAATCCCGGTACTCTCGTTGTTAAGGAGGATGAAGATATGGAAAACGTTGCGGTATCAGGCATTGCCTATGACAAGAATCAGGCAAAGATAACGGCAATCGCGGTTCATGACAGGCCGGGCGTCGCAGCAGGACTCTTCAATGCAATAGCTAATGCAAACATTGTCGTAGACATGATTGTGCAGAATGTCAGCAGTGACGGAAAAGCGACTGATATATCCTTTACGGTTCCGAAGGCAGACAGTAAAAAAGCGATGAGGATTACCGAGGAGGTTGTTTCTGAAATCGGCGCAAAAACCGTCAAGCTGAGAGAAGATATAGCAAAGGTCTCTATTGTCGGGGTCGGCATGAGGACTCATTCCGGTGTTGCAGCAAAAATGTTCGAGGTGCTCGCAAAACATAATATCAACATCATGATGATAAGCACTTCAGAGATAAAGATCTCCTGCATTGTTGATTCAAAATATACAGAGCTTGCAGTGAGGGTGCTTCACGATGCCTTTGATCTTGGAGAAGGAAAGAAAGAGAAGGGGAAAAGAAAAGTAAGCGCCAGACAGTAAATATGAAACTATGAAAGGTGAGATTTAATTAAAAAACAACCATGCGCAGAATCGAAATCTATGATACAACTTTAAGAGACGGGGACAGGCAGAGGATGTCTCTTTTTCTGTCGAGGATAAGCTCAGGATTACCCTGAAGCTTGATGAACTCGGAGTGCATTACATTGAGGGCGGATGGCCCGGAGCCAACCCGAAGGATATCGAATATTTCAAAAAAGTAAAGAAAGTAAAACTGAAAACGTCGAATATTGTTGCATTCGGCAGTACGCACAGACCGAGGCATAAAGTTCATGAAGATTCACTGATAAAGGCGCTGCTTGATTCAAAGGCAAAAATTATTACCATATTCGGAAAGACCTGGGATTTTCATGTCAAAGAGGCGCTGAAGATATCATTAAACGAGAACCTGGATATTATCCATAATTCAGTTTCCTATCTGAAAAAAAATGTTGAGACCGTATTTTATGATGCGGAACATTTTTTTGACGGGTACAAGGATAATCCGAAGTATGCTCTAAAGTGCATTCTTGCTGCGCAGGATGCAGGGACAGACTGCCTTGTGCTTTGCGATACAAACGGGGGGACACTCCCGGATGATCTGAAGAGAATTATCAATGAGATCAAAAAAGATGTGCGTATCCCCCTCGGTATACATGCGCATAATGACTCGGAGTGCGCTGTTGCAAATTCAGTGATAGCGATCGAATGCGGCGCATCTCATGTGCAGGGCACAATGAACGGACTTGGTGAAAGGTGCGGAAATGCAAACCTCTGCTCGATAATCCCTAATTTGCAGGTGAAGCTCGGGATGAACTGCATCAGCGCTGAACAGTTGAGGAGGTTGAGGGATGTCTCGAGGTTTGTGAACGAGATAGCCAATATGAGGCATTTCAAGCGGCAGCCCTTTGTAGGAGACAGCGCTTTTGCCCATAAAGCAGGTATGCATGTCAGCGCCGTCAGGAAAAGGTCTGAAACATATGAACACATAAAACCCGACCTTGTCGGCAATTCCCAGAGGGTACTGATATCAGACCTTGCAGGCAGAAGCAATATATTGCGGAAGGCGGAAGAGTTCGGGATCCGTCTTGATCCTGATTCACCTCAAATACAGGATATCGTGACTACGCTGAAGAATCTTGAAAACGAAGGGTTTCAGTTTGAGGGAGCAGAGGCGTCATTTGAGCTCCTTATGAAAAAGGCGCTCGGGCTCCATAAAAGATTCTTTGACCTGATCGGATTCAGGATCATTGTTGAGAAGAGAAGAGAGGGCGAAGAAGCTTTCAGCGAAGCAACGATCATGGTTAAAGTCGGAGGCCATATAGAGCATACTGCTGCAACCGGAAACGGCCCTGTGAATGCAATTGATCATGCACTGAGAAAGGCGCTCGATAAGTTCTATCCCCGGTTGAAAAATGTGAAGCTCCATGATTATAAGGTTCGCGTGCTTACAGCAGGCAAGGGTACGTCTGCAAAGGTGCGGGTGCTCATTGAATCAGGGGATGATGAGAAACGGTGGGGAACAGTAGGTGTTTCAGAGAATATTATCGAGGCGTCATATCAGGCGCTTGTTGACAGCATAGAATATAAACTCCTCAAAGAGAAGCTGTAGTCAGACAGCAATGTCTGTCGACCCTGCTCCGGCATTGGCGCTGACCTCGGAAAATCTTGGCAGGCGTTACAAGCTCAGCAAGCAACGTATTGCAGAAATCCGCAATGAAATGGCAAAATCCCCCGGAGAGAAGAACGATCTCCTCAGGCTTACCTCAAAGGGTTTTTGCGCATATCTTCATTACCAGATAATTACCTGTTTCGCAGTATAGGAATTGATAGGAGTAATAATCAGCAAAGTGGCTGCTGGTCTGGATAATATTGGTTTGTATAATTATGTGTATTCTATATATTATTTAAAATAACAACATTATATAGAATTATTAGGGACCTATTAGCAGTTTTCCGGCAAAATTCATTGACAACCAGCCTGAGAAATTATAATCTTTTAAGCAAATATATAATATGCTTAAAAATAAATGTTAGCAAGGGGGATTTCATTGCGCACCATAATAGCTATAGTTGTAGCCATCGCGGCCCTGTGCACAAACGCAGACAGGATAAATGGGACGGTTCTATTTTATTGACAACAGATGAGTAAATCAAATAAATTATCTACATGCCAAGGACTGCAAGGGTAGCCCCAAACGAATATGTATATCACATCCTGACAAGGGGAAACAATCGACAAGCTGTTTTTAAAGACAACCAAGACTACAAAAAATATATAGAGATACTTCAACGGTATAAAGAGAAATATAAGTTTAATCTTTACCATTATGTATTAATGATGAATCATGTACATCTTGTTCTTGAGACAACTGAAAAAGGCGGTAAGTTATCGGAAATAATGAAAGGTATAAACTTATCGTATGCACAGTACTTCAAGAACCGATACAGACATATAGGTCATTTCTGGCAGGACAGATACAAGAGCATCATAATATCAAAGGATGATTACTTACTTGCCTGTGGGAGCTATGTAGAATTAAACCCTGTAAGAGCAAAGATAGTAGAGGACCCAAGAGAATACAATTGGAGCAGTTACAATACATATGCGTATGGGAGGAAGGATTATATTACAGATAGACATTTAATTTACGAAGAACTATCGAAAGATGAATCGGCACGGAGAAGAAAATATAGGGAATTTATAATGGGGATGCTAAGGGAGAGGGACTCGATGAGGGGCGAGATGAACAGAAGAGTAGTGTATGGAAGCGATGATTTCATAGATAAGCTAACGGTGCAATATAAAATTGGAGCGGTAATTAAAACTATAGGCAGGCCGAGAAAAGATAATAATTAAAATTAGTAAAATTAGAACCGTCCCCTTATTTTCTTCACGTGAGCGAAGACGAAGCAGCTTCAAAAGAGCTACATGAATTATATCTATAGTCAATGAAGTTGCTAACAACCTTGTGATCGTACGCATCAGGTTGCTCGCTATACTCGGAACCCCTACATACTATGTGATCGTTGGAATAAAACAATAGCCAAAAATGCTGAACAAGCTGAGGCAGAGGCGGCTGTTAACTTATGTTCGTGCTTGCTCTAATATCGCTTCAAGAAAGGTGCCCTTCTTATTTGATTCCATTTCATCCGGTGTATATCCGATTGCCTCTATCGGCTCAAAGACTTTTCCGGCAGCGATGCCGAGCAGTTCGAGTCTTTCCCTGATGTTCATATCTTTAAAATTATTACTGACAACAACCAAATCAATATCACTGTCCTCACGAGGACTGCCTTTGGCGTAAGATCCATAAAGCAATATCTTTTGAGGTTTTATCCCCATTTTTTCTATCTCAATAGAATATCTTGATATTATTTCTTCAATTTCTCGTTCTGTTTTAACCATTCAACAATCTCCCTGGTTTTCTGCAAATAATCTGCTGCTATATTTTTAGGAAAAGCCTCAATAAGTTTTTCAAAATCTTCAGGATAACGGGTAACCACGCTTGCATTGTTCAGTTTTGAAATAAATTCAAAATGTTCATCATTGAAATGAATCTCTGCAAGTTTTGTCAGATAGATCAAATTATGAGTTTTTGGCGGTGTTTTATCGGTGACTTCAGCTGCAAGAGCTTTTAACATCTTTTCAATAGACAGATGACACACAAAGATGACGTAAATATATCTGCCCGTATCAAGCATATGCACGGCTGTATGAAGGTCATATTCAGCAGAGCTAATAAAATTATCAGCATCTTTACGCATAGTCAAATAGTATTATATGCTGGCTAAAATGTAAAGAAAAAGAAACGCCTGACCATGAGCATTCACTCAAAGATCACATAATTCTTTATCTTTTCGAGTCTTTTGCCCTTCATGCCCAGATCTTCAAGACGGGGTATCCATCTCTCTTGCCGCATCTTCAGTATCTTCTTTACTGTATCAGGTCCGAGACCGGGCACTCTCAATAATGCTTCCCTGTCCGATGTATTGACCCTGACCGGATAATATTCCGGGTGACAATCTGCCCAGACCTCTTTAGGGTCTTTGTCCAATCTCAGATTCCCTGTTTTGTCGAGTAGGATATCCTCATTGTTAAACCCATATCTGCGGATGAGAAAATCAACCTGGTATAAACGGTGTTCACGCATGAAAGGCTCTTCAGGGTTTGTGAGGAATTGCTTTTCACCCGGGATGTCGGGGTTCCCAAGACCTTTCTGATAGGCGGAAAAATAGACACGCTTGAAGTTCAGGCGCCTGTATAAACCAAACATTGAATCTACAATCTCTGAGTCTGTCTCATTGGAGGCGCCGACAATAAACTGGGTTGTGCATTTGACTTTCGAAAACCGCATGTCTTTTTCCGTGAGCTTGCCCATCAACTTCAGGGGACGGAGGATGTCGTTATCGTAATCCTTTTTAGACGAAAGCGCTGCGAAGCGCTTCCTGCCCGGTGTTTCTATATTCAGCGAAACCGAGGTAGCAAGGGACATGGCGTCCTCAATCGCTGCATCTGATGCCCCGGGTATGATCTTTAAATGAATGTAACCTCTGAACTTGTGTTTGTGTCTGAGAAGACGGGCAACAGTATTGATTTTATCCATAGTATAGTCTGCATTGCCTATGACAGCGGAACTCAGGAACAGTCCGAAGGCCTTTCTCCTCCTCTGGTATTCCAGGAACACGCGGGTGACCTCTTCAGGCTGGAGTGTGCAGCGCTGCACGTTTGTTTCAGAACGGAGCGGGCAGTACCTGCAGTCATTTGTACAGGAGTTTGAGAGGAGGGTCTTCAGGAGTACGGTATAGCCGCCCTGCGGCAGAGCGACCGGATAGAGCCATCTGCCGTCCGGCCCCCTTTTCCTGTGTTCGTCCTTCAGGGTGCCGCATGCACAGGCCAGGTCGTACCGTGAATCTTCTGAAAGGACCTTCAGCTTTTCGATGGTGTCCATGAAAAAATCCTTTGAAATTATATCACAGTTTATTATTGCTCTATTGACCGCAATTTGTTTCAGGAAGCTGCTTTTTTTATTTTCATAATATAATCGTCAAGAGTAATTGCGGTGAGGTCAGCGCGAAGAGGGGTGGTCTGATCAATTGATGATATGATGAATCCATTTTGTATATTAAGGGAGGAAAATATCTCCTTAAACCGCGTAATGTTCGATCCCATACCCAATGATGGTGTCTTGCTCAGCTTAATCTCCACTGGTATCAATGACCGGGATATCCCCTCTATGAGCAAATCTATTTCAAGGTTATTGCCTGTCCTCAGGTAATAGAGTCCCGGCCTCCGACCAAGATTGAAGAACACCTTTATGGTTTCTTGCAGACAGAAATTCTCAAATAACTGCCCCGCCATAGGTCCCTGAAGCAAATGGGTTTTGTCACTTATACCTGTGAGATAACAGATGACGCCGATATCTGTAAAATATACCTTGGGCGACTTGGTAATCCGTTTCCCCAGGTTGTTGTAGTATGGGGGCAGAAGATAAACTATTCTGCTCGCCTCCAGAATCGAGAGCCAATTTTTTATAGTCGGTACACTTACACCAAGGTCCTTCGCAAATTCTGAGAGGTTCAGTATCTGGGCGCACCTGCCCGCAAGGAGCCGCATAAATCTCTGGAAATCCCTCAAATTGCCGGTATTGTAAATACTTCGTATATCCCGTTCCAGGTAAGTCTGGATGTAAGAACCGTACCACGAATGGACGTCTATAGAGGGATCAACTACAAGCTCGGGATACGACCCGGTCAGTGCCGCATGGGCAAAATATTCAAGAGTGTTTTTTATGTTGACGCCCTTTTTCTTCTCGTTGATCGAAAACGGCAACAAGTCCAGCAATGCGATCCTTCCCGCAAGGGAATCTCCCAAATCCTTAATCATTGCAAACTGCTGTGACCCAGTAAAAACATACATGCCTTTTCTGCCCCTTTTTTTGTCGATGTTCATCTTGATGTAGGAAAGTATACCGGGAGCAAGTTGTATCTCATCGATGATTGTCTTTTCGCCGATGGAGTCGAGGAAAAAACGAGGGTCTGATAAAGCCTGTTCCCGTGTCAACGGATCATCGAGCGTGATGTATTTATACCCCTTGAGTGTGTTGGTCAGCATGGTGGATTTGCCCGACTGCCGGGGTCCGGTTATCGCAACGCTCGGGAAAGACTTCACCAATTGTATCACTTTCGGTTCTATCTGACGATGCAGATATCTCATAATGTAGAGTATAGCAAAAGGAATGCATAGAATGCAAATTTAAAGTAGCACATTAAATATGCCATATACTGCGTTTTGTCCCGATTATCATTTCTCTGTTATTTACTGACCGCAATAATGGGGCTATCGGCTAAGAAAATATCATTTGTATCGATAAAAAGCCGGCTGGTGATCAGCATCGGCCTGAGTAATTAACCATCTCGTGCGCCTGTTCTGAGGGTATAAAATAGCATTTCTTACTTCATCAAAGGTGTACGTTATGGAACTGTGCCGGTTTACTTTGTGCACCTACAAAGAAACAAAATCAGCCTATTGAAATAATTGAGACATACTGGCACAAATAGAAGTCTGATTTAATAGGCAGGCTTAAGGAGGTCGACGGAAGGGACATGACATATAATCCAGAGAAACA